>JABGZB010000214.1 GCA_018674955.1 Verrucomicrobiota bacterium
AGCGTCAAGGCGGTGGGCAGCGAGCCCGTAGCCTATCAGTGGAACAAGGGCGGTGAGAAAATTGAAGGGGCAACCCACCCAATATTGCCCTTGTCCAAGGTCGCACCAGCCGCTGCGGGGGACTACACGGTGACAGTGAGCAATGTCGCCGGCCAAGCGGAGTCAGAAACTATAACGGTGAGCGTGATTGAGCCGATACGGATCATAACTCAGCCTAAAGGCGTGCATGGGATCCTTGGCGAAACTGTAACGTTGACTGTGGTTGTGGAGGGCACCGAGCCGATCAATTATTCTTGGCTGCATAACGGTAAACCAATCGTGGGCGGCAGACATAGCACACTGACGCTGACTGATTTGGGGGCTAAAGATTCGGGGGAATACATTGTTTTGGTCAACAATTCTGGTGGCATGGCAACAAGTGAGACGGCGATTCTTTCACTAGGCTTGGCAGATGGTGTCTACTTCCTGGAAGACTTCGATGACCTGACACTTGGCCCGTGGATTTCGGACAATGAATCGATAGGGGACGACACCGACTGGACCACAACTCCTCCAACCGACTGGGCAACGGTGCAGGGAGTAGGCCACGAACCCGTCGCTGCAGCCGAGTTTGACGGCTGGACATTTGTGGATCCGGTTTCCTGGCACAAGACCGCCGGTCCGGAACGTGATCAGTTCACCAAGGGCAGCGGCGTGATCGCCGTCGCCGACTCGGCCCAATCTGGTGGCAAGGCGAACGCCAAGTTCAGCGCAACAATGGTGACACCTCCGATTGACATCGCCGATGCACAGGCCGATTCGCTCGTCCTGAACTATGACTCCAGTTGGCGGAAGATGCAGAGGAAGCGTGTGATCGCCGCTTTTGAGGAGGATTTTGAGGGGGATGATGTGAACGAGTTGGTCACCATCGACGGCACGGCTGTCCAGGCTCTGGAGTTTGTGAAAACCGGGGGTGAATGGCCGTGGCTGAAATTAAACGGAATCCTCAAGGTTACAGAGGCCGTTTTTTCACAGAGCGGAGGCATGTTGATTGAGGATTTTTCTGATGGATCGCCGTTCAATGAGTTCGAAATCAGTTTCCGGATGTTCATGGGTAGGGGCACCAGCCGGCCGGCGGATGGCTTGAGCATCAGCATCGGCAATGATCTGCCAACCCTGGCATATCCGGCGGAGGAGGGTGCCTCCGATGCGGCCTTCCGGGTCTGTTTTGACGCTTGGGACTCGGGGGGCGGCGAGGCGCCCGCCATCGAGATTTTTAATGGCAAAAAATCCGTCGCCATCCAGAAATTTCACGGGCAATCCGGCGCTTCCGACAGTGAGAAATTCGTCAAGGAAGATGGTGGATTCCTGATGATGTGGGATAACTCGGAGTGGACTGATGTCAACATTCGGGTCGCCAATGGATTGGCGACAGTCAACTTTCGCGGTTATGATGTGATCGGCGGTGTGCCGATCGACCTGGATCCCATCGAGGCCGCCCAGTTTCTGTTCGCCGCTCGTACAGGTGGGGCGAACCAGAAACATTATATCGATGATATAAAGATTAGGCTGTTTGACTCGTCCAGTTCTCGAGTCACCGTGGCTTATGACGGTGACGAGCCGGTCACCCTGCTCGATCTCAATTCGCAAACACCAACCGCCTACGACGAATCAGTCTCGCTTGCGCTGAACAACCCCGAGGGAGCTAAGTCAGCCGTTGTGACTTGGGATTACCAAGGTCACGACAACTGGTGGGCAATCGATAACATCACGGTGGCTTCGGACAATGAACCGACGCCAGCCCTTCCGGAGATCGTCACGGATAAGGAACGTTATAGTGGTGGCAAACCGATCACGGTGAGTTTTAGCGATGGCCCCGGCAATCCAAGGGATTGGATCGGCATCTACCGCCCGGACACGACACCCGGCGAGCAGGGCAGCTTGGCCTGGGTGTATGTCAGCGGCAGCACCACAGCCAGCGACGGTCTCGCCAATGGCTCCGTGGCCTTCACCAATAATCTGTCGGTGGGTGATTACGTGGCTCGGTTTTTTAAGAATGATGGCTACAGTCAACTCGCCGCTGCTGTGGCGTTCACGGTCGGCGATCCTCCGGGAGTGGCCACCGACAAGCTGAATTACGCAGCGGGAGAAGCCATCACGGTCAGCTTCAGCAACGGCACCGGTAATCCGTCGGACTGGATCAGCCTCATGCCACTCGGTGAAACCAGCAGCATCGACTGGGCGTACGTGGGCGGCTCCCGAACCCCCAGCGACGGCTTGACCAACGGTACCTTGAAATTCGCCGATGGGCTTCCCGACGGGGAGTACCGCGTGCTCTTCCTCGCGAACGATGGCTATCACCAACTGGCCAAGACCGACTTCACCGTCGCCGGGCAAGTCGAGCCCCCCGCGCTTGGCTTTGCGAACAAGGGCGACGGCACAATCACACTGACCTTCGAGGGCCGCCTGCAGACCGCGCCAACCATCAACGGCCCTTGGCAGGACGTCGACGCCCCAAGCCCGGTGACCCTCCCCACGGATCAGTCGCAGCAATTCACCCGCTCGGTGAGATAACAGTCCCCGGCGCTTGGCCAAGCGCTTGGCTTCACTTGCCGCCTGAGGCCTTCCCTCCCTTTTTCTTTTTGCCTTTCGGCAGGTCGACCTTCTCCCAAGTGGGCGCGTTGGGCGTTGGTGGCAATATCTCGATCGTCACGTCCTTGACCTGGACCACAGTCTTGCCGTTGCCGTGGATCTGCAGTCCGATCTGCCCGTCCTGCGGAATGTTCGATTCCGTCTCGGTAAAATCGAGGGCTGCCACGCCGTTGATCCACGAGCGAATGCGCGTGCCCTCGGCGCGGATGCGGTAGTCGTTCCAGCCGTCCTGCTTGACCGCGCGGTTGACCGCCTCTGCGTCGGCCGACTTGCCGATCACCTTGCGGCGTCGCGACTCGTCATACAGCTTGCCCCACCAGCCCTTGCCGGCGTCCACTTGGTAACCGATCATTTCGTGGCTGTCGGGCACCCGCACGCTGCGAATCTGGATGCCGGAATTGACGAAGCCCTCCGTCCCGGTGATACGGATCTTCAGCCGCAAATCGAAATTGTGAAAAGACCGTTTCGTGGCGATGAAAGAATTGTGCGGAACCTTCTCCGTCAACGAGCCGGCGGGGATGACGCCGTCCTTCACCCGCCAAAGCTGACGCTCGCCCTCGAGCACCTCCCACCCTGCAAGGGACTTGCCGTCGAAAAGCGGCTTCTTTGTGTCCTGCGCGTTCGTATTTGAGGCAACAAGCAGCCCCATGGCAACTCCGCCGATTATAGTGATCAATTGTTTTTTCATTTTTCGAAGAGGGGGGCGATGGGCTTGCCGGCTTTTGGGTTTTGTTCGCTGTAGTCCAGCCCCATAAAACGGCAGAGGGTAGCGGCGATTTGATCCGTCACGACCGGCTTGCCGCCGGCCCACTCGCCGCGCAGCGGACTGTCCGGGCTGATGACCGCCAGCCAGGTGTTCTTGGAGTCCCTGATCTGTGCGTTGTGGCTGTGCCAGTTCAGCGCGATGTCGCCCCGACCGTGGTCGGTGGTGATCAGCAGGGTGGTTTTGTTCTGGTATTGTGCGTCGGCTTGCAGCCAGTTCCAAAGCTCGCTGAACATGGAATCATTTCGGGCGATGGCGGAGAGCACGCGGTCGTACCGTTTTTCGTGCGCCCAGTCGTCAGTCTCGCCAAGGCTGAGATAAAAAACGTGCGGCCGGTGGGTCTTGAGGTGCGCCATGGCAAACCGGAAGGTGTACTCGTCGTGCCGCACGGTGTCCCACGGCGTGAGGGTCTCGAACTGCAGCCGACTCATGGACTGGATGGCCGGATCCGGGTGCGCGTAGGCCTCATACCCGGCGTTGGTAAACACCGCGCCGGCCTCGTGCTGCACCGCCACCCCGATCACGTCCCAGGAGGCGAACGCCGCGACCTGTTTTTGCGGCAAGCCAAGTTTGCGACGCAGAAACTCGAGCACGGTGGGGTTGGGATTCAGAACTTTATCGTTGCTGGTAATGAGGTCGTCTCTCGCTTGGCCGGTGAGGATTTCCGAGTAACTGGGATAGGAAAAAAGTAGCCGGTTGGCCAGGCGTACCGAGCTTCCTTTTTGCGGGTTGCCGGCAACGGAACCGTGGCGCTGCATCCATTCGCCCCAGAAAAACGGCATGAGTTTTTCGCGCCGTTCCTTCGGCGTGTCGGCCCAAAAGCGCTTGTAGGTTTTGGTGTCCTCCGGTTTGCCGTCCTTGATCGTTGCCTTGAGAATTTCGCGGTCGAGCCCGCCGAACAGTTCCTGGTACCGCACACCGTCGAGCGTGATGAGGATCAGGTTTTCCGTCTTGCGCTCTGCGGCCAGGCCGCAGTTGAGTAACAGCATCGCGGTGGTCAGGATGGCCAGGCGCTTGGCCAAGTGGGGGAGTGGGTTTTTTGTCATGTTGATATTTCAGAGTCGTTTCACATGCACATAGTACGCGCCGCAGATGGGGTTGGATCGACCCTCGGCAAACCAGGTGTGCAGGCGGGTCGGACCTTTCGGGAGGGTCACGGTGAACGTGGCGGCCTTGTCACTTGGCTTCACCGGCTTGGCCGTCATTTCGCGGTTGATGAACAACCGGGCCTGCTTGATCGGCAGCGCGCCTTCGCCGTTGTACCCCCCGCCCAGCGGCAGGTTGGCTTCGCGCGGCCAGCGCCGCAGCTCGAACCGGTAGCGGCCAGCTTGGGCGACTTCCAGTTCCCAGTAGCCGTTTTTCTGGGCACCGCGTCGGATCTGGCCCTGCTGGTCGATGAACACGTCGAGCCACTCGCAGGCGGTGAGCATCATCGGGTTTTCGGCGTCGCTGCCGATGATCACCCGCTGCGGTTCGTTGGCGATGTCGCCGACAGAGGCCCACCAGTCGTCGAGGTGCCGCCGCAGTTTCGCCGCTACTTCGGGGTGGTTATCGATGACGTTCTTTTTCTGCAGCGGATCGGTCTCGAGATTGTACAGCTCGCTGTCGCGCAGCATTCGCCACCGTTTCCAGAGTACCGCGCCGCCTTCGCGCCGGAGGATGGAGGGGGAGTCGGGCGTCGGAAAGTCCAGGCTGCCGGGCATGCGACTGTAGTTGATCACGAGCATGCGCTCGGCCGGCACCTCGGCTTCGCCGCGAAGGGCTGGGGCGAGGTTGATGCCATCGAACTTGCGGGTTGTCTGGACTCCGCAGAGGTCGAGCAGTGTCGGGAGCAGGTCCTGTGTATGCGTCAACCCGCTGATGTCGCGCGGTTTGCTGAGGCCGCCGCCGGGCCAGCGGATGAAACAAGGCACGCGGTGGCCACCCTCCCACAGTTGGGTTTTCCGGCCGCGCATGCCGGCGGGATAATAGGCGTGGCCGAAGGTGCTGCCGTTGTCGGTCATGAAAAGCAGGATAGTGTTTTGCGCCAGGCCGGATTCGTCGAGAAACGCCATGAGCCGGCCCATGTTGGTGTCGACGTTGCGGATCATCGCGAGGTAGCGCACGAGGTTGCTTTTTGTCCGGGGCGTCATGAGAGGCAGCTTGGTGTTGGTTAGCACTTCCTCCATCACCTCGATGTCCTCGTCCGGCGCGAGGAACGGCCCGTGCGGCGTGTTGGTCGGCAGGTAGGCGAAGAACGGTTCTCCGGCAGCGGCACTGCGCTTGATCCAGTCGATAGCGTGGTCGAAGAAAATGTCGGTGCAGTAGCCGGTGAATTTTTTGCGTTTGCCGTTCCAGCGGTAGGTGTCGTCGAAGTAGTTGTTGCCCCAGTGATCCGGCACTGAGCCGATGTGCGAGGAAGGGAACCAAAGCGTCTCCTCGAAGCCGCGATCCTGCGGGCGGTACGGGTAATTGTCGCCGAGGTGCCACTTGCCGAAGATTCCGGTACGGTAGCCCTGTTCGCGGAGCAGTTCGGCCATCGTCGGGAGGTTCGCCCGCAGGAGCGTGCGGCCGCTGCTCACGTTGATCGCGCCGTTGCGCGCCGGGTCGAGTCCTGTCATGAGCGAGCCGCGTGTCGGCGTGCACATCGGCGAGGCGTGGTAGTCGGTGAAGCGCACGCTCTGTGAGTGCAGCTTGTCGAGGAACGGCGTGTTGAGCACCGGGTTGCCGTGCGCGGAGAGTTCAGGATACCCCTGGTCATCCGTCATCACGAGGATCACATTCGGCCGGGCCGCCTGGCCAAGCGGAAGGGCCGCCACCGCCAATGCCGATGTGAACAGGGCAGGGAGAAATCGCATGGGTAAATTGTAGCGGCAGGCACCGCTGCTAAGCAACCCACCAGTGCAACGGGGAGCGCACGCGCCCCCTTGAGCGCCTCGTCCAAGGCTTCGTTCCCAAATCTTTCCTTTGGCGAAGCCGGAAACGATTCCGGCGGGGCGCCGGTATCCACTCGCGAGGGCGCGTGTGCTCTCCAAACCGAATTGGCCGAGCTTGCTGGGCGTTTGATTTTGTGGATTGATGGCTGCCACTCAAATGACGCAGTTTGGCACATGGCAACCGAAGATTCGCGGCAAGTTGTTTTACAACTGGCCGCAAGGCGCGTGTGAGGAGGCACTGCGTTTCACGAGTGCCGGGCAGCTTGGTGGCGAGCCGTACGATGTGGTCATCGTCGGTGCGGGCGTGGTCGGCTGCGGACTGGCGTATCGGCTTTCGCAGTACGACCTTCGCGTGTTGCTTGTCGATCGACTGCACGATGTCGGCGAAGGCACGAGCAAGGCTAACAGCGCGCTCATCCACTCCGGCTACGACGCCAAGCCGGGCTCGCTCGAGTCGAAACTGTTGCACGAGGCCGAGGCCGACTGGCCCGGCCTGGCGGCGCGGCTCAAAATCCCGCTCGACCCTATCGGCGGCATTATGATGGCTGTGACCGACGAGCAGGAACGCCAGCTCGAGGCCGCCGAGAAAAACGCCCACGCCAATCGCGCCATCGACGTGCGTATCCTCAGCGCCGCGGAGATTCGCGAGCGCGAGCCCAACGCGTCGCCGGATGTGCGCGGCGGGTTGCTCGTGCCGAGCGAGTCGCTGGTCGATCCGTTCATGGCGTCGATCGCCTACGCCGAGATCGCCCTGGCCAACGGCGTCGATATTTTACTCGGCGCTGACATCGCCGGGGTGGAACTTGGCCAGCCGCCGGGCGCACCGCTGCATCATCTCGTCACCGCTGACGGCCCCCGTCTCCCGGCGCGTCGTATCGTCAACGCCGCTGGGTTGGGCAGTCGCCGTCTGGCGGACGGCTACGGCGGTGGCGCGTTCGACATCAACCCGCGCCGCGGCCAGTTTTTGTTGTTCGACAAATCCGCGCGGCCGCTCGTGCAACACATCCTGCTGCCGGTGCCCACCGCCCACACGAAGGGCGTGCTGGTGGCGCCCACCATTTTCGGAAACCTGCTCGCCGGACCGACCGCCGAGGACCTGCCGCTCAACGATCCCGCTGCCACGCACACCACCGTCGAGGGCATCCGCCGGGTCTTGGAGGGCGGCTCGCGGCTCGTCGATGGCTTGGCCCGGCAGCCGGTCATTGCCACTTATGCCGGTGCGCGGTGCGCCTGCAGCCAAGGGAGTTACGTGATCCGCCATAACGACGGCGCGCCCGGCATCGTCACGATAACCGGAGTGCGCTCCACCGGGCTGACCGCGTCCATTTCGCTGGCGCGCCACTTGATCGACGGCATGCAAAAAGAGCTTGGCCTCGAGTTGTCGCCGGACAGCGCCGCGCTCGACTCCCGGCCGGACAGCGCCTGGCCCGGCTGGTGGCGGCGGCCGTTTGAGAACGGGGCGACCGATGCCCGCGCCGATCACGGTTGCGCGGTTTGTTTTTGTGAAGTGATCAGCGGGGGCGAAATCCGCGCCGCACTCGACTCGCCGCTAAAGCCCCGCACGATGGATGCGCTAAAGCGGCGCACGCGGGTTTTGAGCGGCCGTTGCCAGGGGTTCGACTGCCAGGTGTCGTTGGCGGAAATCGTGTCGGGCCACACCGGCATCGGCATGGCGCAACTCACGAAAAACGGCCCCGGCAGTGAACTGGTTGCGCCTGGCCAAGCGGAGTTCACGGCATGAGCGGTGGGCAACATTTCAAGGTGGCGATCATCGGCGGCGGGCCGGCCGGCATCGGCGTGGCGGTCGGCCTGGCCAAGCGTGGCATCGGGCCGGTCGTGTTGATCGAGCGCCGCGCCGGGGTCGGTGGCACGCCGATGGGTTACCGCAAAAAACCGGGCGGTGTGCCGACGTTCGTCGAGTGGACGCGCGGCCGGGTGGTGTTCGGCGAGGAACTGGCCGGGCGAATGGCCAAGCGCTTGGCCAAGACCGACACTACGATTCGGTTGAGTGCGCAAGTGACCCAGATTGATCCCGCCGAAAAACGGCTGACGCTGCTCGGGCGGGAAGGCGTGTGCGACGTCACCGCCGATGCCGTTGTGCTGGCAGCCGGTGCCCGTGAGCAAACGCCCGCCGAGAAGGGCTGGCTCGCCGGGGCGCGAACGGCCCGGATCGGTTTCACGCGGCACATCACCGGCTGGCTTGACGGTCACGGGTTGCTTCCCGCGCGCAAGCCGGTGGTGGTGGGCTCGGACCTGATCGCCTACTCGGTGGCGGCGAAGCTCCGGGCAGCGGGCAGCGACGAGCCGGTGATGATCGACCGGCGGCGAAGCCCCAGTGCGGGGTTGTTCGAGCGACTGTTTTTCCGGCGCTGGACGCGCCCTGACTGGTCGGGCGACGTGACGGCTGCCGGGATAAAAGGCGACCGCTCCGCCGCCGGTGTGCAGTCAAGCGACGGCCAGGATTGGCACGGCGACGGCGTGATGATTTGCGGGGAACTCGTGCCGAACACCGAGTTGGCGCTGTTGGGCGGCCTGGCCGTCGAGCTGCCGTCGAGGCAACTGCAACTGGCGCGCGGCCAGGCGCTTTCGGAGCCGGGCTGGTTTGCCGCCGGCAACGTGCTCGGCGGCTTTCACGGTGCGCAGTGGTGCTACTTCAACGGCCGCCAAGCGGCCAGGCGCGTCGCAAATTTTTTGAAGTAGTCGCAGCGAGGGCGCGCACGCTCCCCGATCGCATCGGTATCAGAAGGCCGGCTTGTAGCAGGCATTGCTGGGAGCGGACTGGGTGTCCTCGGCTTTTCCCGATGAGCCGTCCGCCAGGCCGAAGTGTTTGGCGCGTAGCGCGGTTGCCTTGCGATACTCGACGTGGCCATCGGACAAGACGAGATTGCCGCCCTTGAAATGCACGGAGGCGTACCAGTCGGAGGTGGGACTTCGAGTGTGGTGCCAGTAAGTGTACATGTCCTTGCCGCAGCCGCCGAACGACGGGCCGTACGAGGGCCGCAACGCCGTGTAGCTCACGAGCCGGACGGTTTCCTGGATGATGGCAACCTCGGAAGGACTGCGCACGCGATCCATCGACAGTTCCATCACCACGCCGTTGGGTAGATAACTGGTGGCGCTGGTCTTGGTGGCGTCCGAGGCATCTCCCGGTTTTTTCGCGTCGGGGCAGGAGTACACCTCGGTGCTGGGTCGATCTTGTCTTTGGAGGTAGGGCGCGATGGCGTAGAGGCAGTTGTTTCGCCAGTAGGAATTTTGCCTGTTCATGAAGTCAGGAACCTGCGACGCCTTGGGCGGGTACTTCTCGAAATCGTTCTCATAAAGCAGGAGTGCGATGCCGATCTGTTTCATGTTGCCGAGGCATTGTGTCTGTTTGGCCTTCCCCTTTGCCTTGGCCAGGGCCGGTAGCAACAACCCCGCTAGGATGGCAATGATGGCGATCACCACCAGCAACTCGATGAGAGTGAACGCCCTCTTGGTCTTTGTTTTCATTTAGAGGCTTCAGTTTTCAACTCAGCAGCCGTCTTGCCACCGTGCTTGCGGAGGAGGGCTACGATTTCGTTTTGGGAAAAATTTGTTGCGCAATCAAGCGGCGTTTCGCCCTCGAAGTTGATTGCGTTGACGTCGGCCTCGGCCGCGAGGATCAATTCCACGATATCCGGGTGACCGCACCACGCTGCCCAATGCAGGGAGGATGCGCCGTAACGTTCGTCCCGGGTGTCCACCTCGGTTCCGACCACCAGATGCCGGAGTACAACGTCCCTGTTCCCCGCCTCGGCCGCAGCCCAGATGGGCGTCCCTGGCGTTGGGATGGCCGTCGGCTCCGGAGTAACACACCCCGTCAACAACACGGCCGCAATGGTCGTTTGTAGCAATAACTTCATAAGGTGGATGACAGGGGGAGCCTAGAAAAGTGGGCGGAAATTAACAAATCAAATTCTTCAAAATTGTCTTCAGCAGCCAAGTCGCGTTGAGTGGATCAGTAGCCGCGAGTCCGTTATTTGGGCAAGCGTTTGCTTGATGGCCTGCAAGTGGCTGGGGCATAATCTGCCGCGTCTAATGTCTCTCTCAAGCGAACTCTCCCAGCAACACCTCGAGGTGACTCGGCGTTACTTCCTGCAACTCGGAGCAGTCGGTTTTGCCGTACTAAAGCCGCTGCAGGTCCGGGCCGATTCCGATCAAGCACTCCTGAATGAAGCGACGGCTGATCTCGGGTACTTCACGCCGCAGGATGATTTTAGTACGATCGAGCGTGGCGATCCCCTGCCGTACCAACTGCCCTTGGCCAAGCGGCTCGAGGTTGGCTTGGAACGCGAAACTTGGAAACTCGACGTCATCCCCGATTCTAAGAGCAATCCGGAAATGGGCAACCCGCTCTCGAGGGCGAAGGGTAACGCGCTGGATTTTGCGACCCTCTTGAAGCTTGGGGAGAAACGCGCAGTTCGGTTCCTCAAGATCATGACCTGCAACAACGTTGGTGCGCCGCTGGGTATGGGCTTGTGGGAGGGGGTGCCGTTGCGCGATGTCATCTGGGCCACGAAACCGACGGCGAACATCCGGCGCGTGTTCTACTATGGTCATCACAACAACGATCCCGAGCAAATATTCCGTAGTTCACTGCCGGTCGGCCGGGTGCTTGAGGATCCACCAGGAGACAACCCAGTGATTCTCTGTTACAAGCTAAATGGCCAATGGCTCACAGGAAAACGGGGTGGCCCGGTGCGGATGCTGGTGCCCGATGCCTATGGCTTCAAATCGGTCAAGTGGCTCAAGAGCGTTGTGCTCACCAATAATTACCAGGCCAACGACACCTATGCCGGTGCCAACAATGACATCGACAGCTGGATGAAAACCATGAGCCGGTTTCACTACAAACCGGAAAAGGTCAAGGCCGGAGAGCCAATCCCGGTCACCGGCTGGGCACAGGTCGGCGTGGGCGGTTTGGGCAAGGTGCAGATCTGGATCAACCCGAAAGACAACGAGTGGCCCGAGGACGATCCGTACTTCACCAAGGCACCGTGGCGGGACGTGACGATTCTGCCGCCTCCTACCCGTTGGGGCGGCGATTTGCCCGGCGGCAGGCTGCCGGACAACGTGCGGTTTTTTGAAGGGAACGGCCAACCGAAACATTGGCCCATGCGCTACACCCTTGCACACTGGGCCACGTTGCTGAAGGGGATCGCCCCCGGCAATTACGATGTGCGCTGCCGGACCATTGACCTCAACGGAATCGCCCAGCCGATGCCGCGCCCGTTCCGCAAGTCCGGCCGGAACACCATCCAGAGATTCTCGCTCACGGTTGAGGGTTGATTTTTTCCAGCTTGCTTCACTTGAGGCTTGCCCGGGATGTCGCTGGGTTAGAGTATTCGTGCCGTCTTTTTTTGTGAGTCCGTTCATTCCGTTGAATTTCCGCCGCCTGGCCGAGGCTACCGTTTTGGTCGGCGCGTTGGCTGTCGGTTTGGCCAATCCGGAGGCGGCGGGGATCGATTTCAATCGGGACATCCGGCCGGTGCTTTCTGAGAACTGTTTCCAATGCCACGGACCGGACGCGGCTAAGCGCAAGGCCGGTCTGCGTCTTGACACGCGCGAGGGCGCGACCGAGGCGCGCGGCGGCGTGCCGGCAATCGATCCGGCGGACTTGCCCAAGAGCGAGCTGCTGGCGCGCATCACGGCCACCGACCCCGACACGCGGATGCCGCCGCCGGAGGTAAACAGCCGCCTGGCCCCGGAGCAGGTGACGCTGCTGAGCGAATGGGTCAAGGCCGGCGGCGAGTATGACCGGCATTGGGCGTTTAAAAAACCGGTTCGCCAGCTGCTGCCCAGCTTGGCGGCCAACCGGCGCGCGTGGGCGAAAAACGCGGTCGATGTTTTCATCGCCGGCAAGCAGGCGGAGGCGGGTGTCACGCCGTCGCCGCAGGCGGCCAAGGCGACGCTGCTGCGCCGCGTGAGTCTCGACCTGACCGGCCTGCCGCCGTTCCCGGCGCAGATCGCTGCGTTTGTCGCGGACACAAGTCCGGACGCGTTAGAAAAGGTGGTGGACGCGTTGCTGCAGTCGCCGCACTACGGCGAGCGCTGGGGGCGCCACTGGCTGGACACGGCGCGCTACGCCGACTCTGACGGCTACAGCCACGACGCAGGCCGGTCGATGTGGCCGTACCGCGACTGGGTGATCGATGCAACGAACCGCGACGTGTCGTTTGACCGGTTTGTCATCGAGCAGCTCGCCGGCGACATGCTGCCCGACGCCACGTTACCCCAGCGCATCGCCACCGGGTTTCACCGCAACACGCAGATCAACACCGAGGGAGGTGTGGACAAGGAGCAATTCCGAATCGACTCGATTTTTGACCGCATCGCCACGACCGGCGAGGTGATGTTCGGCCTGACGCTTGGCTGCGCGCAGTGCCACGATCACAAGTTCGACCCCATTTCGCAGGTCGAGTATTACCGGTTGTTTGCCTTTTTCAACAACGCTGACGAGCCGCGCATCGAGGCGCCGACAGCCGAAGTTCTGGCCAGGCGCGCCGAGCACGGCGCGCGCGTGAAGCAGCTTGAGACTGAGTTGAGCGCCTTAGCCAAGGAGGATGCGAAGCGCAAGCCGCTCGGGGCCAGCCTAGCCAAGCTTAAAAAGGCGCGGCCAAGCGCAGCGACGACCTTGGTGATGGCCAAGCGCGGAAAGCCGCGCACGACTCGCCGGTTTGTGCAGGGCGATTTCACCCGTCCGGCCGAGGAGATGCAGCCGGGCACTCCGTCTGTATTGCACCGCCTGGCCCAGTCGGACGGGAACCGGCTCGACTTCGCCCGCTGGGTCGCCGATCGCAACAATCCGCTGCTGGCGCGCGTGGCCGTCAATCGCATGTGGCAGCACTTTTTCGGGCGCGGGATCGTGCAGACGGAGAACGACTTTGGCTCGCAGGGCATCCCGCCGACGCATCCGAAGCTGCTTGACTGGTTGGCGGTGGAGTTCATGGAGAACGGCTGGAGTCAAAAACAGATTCACCGGCTGATCGTCACCTCGGCAACGTACCGGCAGGCATCACTGCGCCGCGCGGATTTGGAGCGCGTGGACCCTTACAACAAGTGGCTCGGCCGGCAGGCGCGCTTCCGCCTGGACGCCGAGGTGGTGCGCGATTTGGCGCTGGCCTCGAGCGGTTTGCTCAGCGCGAAGATGGGCGGGCCGGGCGTGTTCCCGCCGCAACCGGAGGGCTGCATGGATCTTGGCCAGCATCGTAAAACGTGGAAGGCCAGCATTGGCGAGGATCGTTTCCGCCGCGCCGCGTACACGTACCGCTGGCGCAACACGCCGCACCCGGCGCTGAAGGTATTCGACGCCCCGGCCGGGCTGGCCGCGTGCACGCGCCGCCTCCGCTCGAACACACCGCTGCAGGCACTGACGCTGATGAACGACCCGGCGTTCGTTGAGTTGGCGGTCGGCTTGGCCAAGCGTCTGATGGCGGAGGCTGACAGCGCGGCGAATCGCATCCGACTCGGCTTCCAGCTTTCCCTCGGGCGCGAGCCGGACGCAGAGGAATTGCAACTGCTCATCGACTTGGTTGAACGCCAGTGCAGCGAGTTTGCCGCGCAACCCGCCGAGGCTAGTGCAGTGGTGGCCAAGGCCAAGCCGCTTGGCCAAGCGCCGAAGCCAACCGGCGACGACGCAGCGTTGGCGGCGTGGACGATGGCGGCGCGCGTGCTACTGAACCTCGACGAGACAATCACCCGCGAATGATGAACGATTTAAAGGACAGCCAAGCGCAGCAAATGGATTTACAACAGGCCACAAGGCGACATTTTTTCAGTCAATGCTCGATGGGCTTGGGCTCGATAGCGCTGGGTTCGCTGCTCGGCGGTGACTTAGCCAAGGCGGCGAGTGTGAACCCGTTTCAGCCCGGCGAGCCGCACTTCCGGCCGAGGGCGAAGAATGTCATTTTCATGTTCATGGCCGGCGGCCCGTCGCAGTTTGAGTTGTTCGACTGGAAGCCGGAACTGGCCAAGCGCAGCGGCGGCGATATTCCCGACTCGTTCGTCAAGGGCAAGCGGTTCGCCTTCATGAACAGCAGTTTCAAGAATCAGAAAAAGCTGCTTGGCTCGGTGAAAAAATTCCGGCAGCACGGGCAAAGCGGCATGTGGTTCAGCGACAACATCCCGCACATCGGCGGTATTGCCGACGAGATGACGATGTTCCGCACCTGCAAGACAAACCTGTTCAACCACGCGCCGGCCAAGCTGTTCATGAACACTGGCACCGGGATTTTTGGCCGGCCGAGCATGGGCTCATGGGTGACGTACGGCATCGGCAGCGAGACGCAGAGCCTGCCGGGATTCGTGGTGCTGCATTCCGGTTCGCGCGGCCCGCGGGGCGGGGCGGCCAACTGGTCGAGCGGTTTTTTGCCGACCACGTATCAGGGGGTGCCGCTGCGCGGCTCGGGCGACCCGATCCTGAACCTGGCCAACCCGGCCGGAGTCAGCCGTGAGCGTCAGCGCGCCTCGATCGACATCATTAACAAACTTAACTTGAAGCGACTCGTGGCGACCGGTGATCCCGAGATCAACACGCGCATCGCCTCGTACGAGATGGCGTACCGCATGCAGTCCAGCGCTCCGGAGTTAATGGATCTCTCCGGCGAGTCCAAGGCGACGCTTGACCTGTACGGCATCGAGCCGGGCAAACCAAGCTACGCTAACAACTGCCTCTTGGCGCGGCGCCTCGTGCAGCGTGGCACGCGATTTGTCCAGTTGTACCACGCGAACTGGGACAGCCACGGCGGCCCGGGCGAGACGTTGACCAAGGACTTCGACAAGGTGACACACCAAGTCGACCAGGCCAGCGCGGCGCTGGTGAAGGATCTCAAGGCGCACGGGATGCTCGACGACACGCTGGTGATATGGGGCGGAGAGTTTGGACGCACGCCGATGAGCGAGGCACGGCAAACGGCGGGCCGCAACCATCACATTGACGCGTTCACCATGTGGATGGCCGGCGGCGGCATCAAGCCCGGCAACATCGTCGGCGAGACGGATGAGTTCGGGTTCGACGCGATCGACCGGGAATGCCACGTGCACGACCTGCACGCGACCGTGCTGCACCAGCTCGGGCTGGATCACAAGCGGTTGACCTTCCGTTTTCAGGGCCGCGACTTCCGGTTGACCGACGTCCACGGCAACGTGATCCCGGAAGCGCTGGCGTAGCGGAGGTGTTAACTTGTCCAACGGCCAACGGGTGATTTTCGTAACCATTTATCTCGGAATGGCGTTTGACCTATGTTCGGGTTGGTTGGTCGGCGGGTTGGCCTGTGATCTTGGACGAGTAAAATGGTGAAAAACGGAGGAAAATTGGTATTGGCAGTGGTTGCCCTGGGCATGCTTTCGGTGTCCACAGAGATTGCGTGGTCGGCCGAGAACCCGTATCTCGCCATCAGTGAACGCAATGCGTTTAACCTAACAAGCGAGCCGCCACCCACGCGCGAAACCGCCCCGCCCGAGCCGCCGAGAAGTGAGGATATCATGCTCACCGGTATTTACCTGCACAAGGGTGTGGAACGCGTGGCATTGGCACGGGTCGATACCAAGAAAAAGGCCGAGCCCCCCACCTACCTGCAATTGGTGGCCGGCGAAAAAAAGGATGGCATCGAGATAGTCTCCATCGACAAGGCAACTGGAAAAGTTACCATCAAGGAGTTCGGTGAACTTCGCAGCCTGAGTTTTAAGGAAAACACCTTCAAGACATCGGTGGCCAAGGCACCCCGAAAAACCTCCTCGAGAAGTTCCTCCTCCAAGTCATCCAGTTCCAGTGCCGCTGCCAAGAAGGCGGCCGAGATCAGGGCATCCATTGAAAAGAAACGAGCCGAGGAGGCGGCCAAGCGCTCAGGAGGCGGCAGCGAACGATCATCGCGGGATGAATTGCGGGAGCGCTTTGCCAACATGTCGGATGCGGATCGGCAAAAGTATGCGCAACAGATGCGCGAACGTTTCAGCAGCCAGAGTCGGGGTAGCGAGAGGAGTGACCGGGGTGACCGTGGAGGGAACAGCGACGGCCGTCGCGGACGCGGACGGTAGGCTTCCATTTAATCTTCCACCGGCCAAGCGCTTGGCCAAGCGACAAAAAAAGCGGAGCCGCTTGGCTCCGCCTTGGGGATTATCCAGATTATTCCGCGATGGAAACTTCGTAAGGCTTGCTGGCCTCGACTTTCGGCAACTCGACCTTGAGCATGCCGTTCTTGAACTCGGCTTTGATCTTGCCGGTCTCAACGGTGCTGCCCAGTTCAAACGAGCGGCTGAACTTGCCGTAAGCCCGCTCGTAGCGGTGGCCAAACTCATTGCTCTCGCTCTGCTCAGCCTTGCGCTCGCCGGTTAGTGTCAGCACGCCTTCCTCCACCGTCAGGTTCACATCGGCCTTGGTCAGGCCGGGCAGGTCGGCGGTCAGCGTGTAGGCGTCGCTTGACTCGACGATATCCACCGCCGGGTTCCACTCGCTGGTTTTGGGTGTCTTGGTTGGGGTGCCGAACGAGTCGTTGAACAGACTGCCAAACACATCCTCGAACACCGTCAGCGGATTTTCATTTCTTCTCGTACATTTCATCATCATCATTTTTCCTTTCTATTTTAGGGTTTCGGTTTCTATCGAACCAACTGCCCAACTTAATGCAATCCGCGTGCCAAGCGATTCGAGCTAAAAATGGTCAAAAAATTGGTTAATTTGCTAAAAAAAGCAATTGTGTGACATAATGACACAGTATAAATGAACTCGTTATAGGGTCAATATGACCCTATACGCCCGCTTGGCCAAGCGGCCGAAGTGGCCTTTACTTTACAGGGTTGCGGGTGCGTGCGCATGGTTTGGCGCCGTGAGCTTGGCTTATTTCCTGAGGCGTGTGGCGATGCTGGTGCCGTTGGTGCTGGTGATCAGTTTCCTCGCGTTTTGTCTGGTGCGAGTCGCGCCGGGCGGGCCATTCGACAAGGAACGCGCGCCGGCCTCGCCGGACATCGAGCGCAATCTCAAGGCCAAGTATCACCTCGACGAACCGTTATGGCAGCAGTACCTGCGATTCGTCGGCGTCGGTTTTGAAAAACAGGACGGTGAGTGGCGGGCATTCGAGGGCGGCTTGGTGAGGGGCGACTTCGGGCCGTCGCTGAAGTATCGCAACCACTCGGTCAACGACATCATTGCGCAGGGGTTGCCGGTGTCGTTGTCGCTGGGGCTGTTGTCGTTTTGTTTCGCGCTTGGCATCGGGATTCCGCTGGGCGTGTGGACGGCGATTCGCCGGGGGCGCTGGCAGGATCATGTCGGCAGTTTTTTTTCCATTCTTGCGGTGTGCATCCCGGCGTTTGTTCTGGGGCCGGTGCTGATAGTGTTGCTGGGGATTCGGTGGCCGGTTTTCCCGGTGGGACTTTGGGGCGGGCCGTGGCACGTGATTCTGCCGGCGATCACGCTGGGCACCTACTTCGCCGGAAAAGTTTCGCGGTTGGCCCGGGAGGGGATGAGCCAGGCGCTGCAGTCGGACTTCATCACCACGGCGCGTGCCAAGGGCGTGAGCGAAACGGCGATCGTGTTGCGGCACGCGCTGCGCGAAGGTCTGCTGCCGGTGGTGACATACAGCGGGCCGCTGCTGGCCGACCTGTTAGTGGGATCGTTCGTGGTGGAAAACTTGTTTCAGATTCCCGGCATCGGGGTGTTCCTCGTGAACAGCTCGATCAACCGCGACTACACGATGGTGGTCGGGCTGGTGATTTTATATTCGGTGATGTTGCTGACGCTCAATCTGGCGGTCGATGCCGTTTACGGTTTACTGGACAAGCGGGTGAAATATGGCTGAGGCAACGCATCAACTCGGCCAAGCGCTTGGCCAAGCTCAGGAAACCGGTGAGTCGCCGAACCGCCGCGCCTGGCTGCGGTTCCGCGACAACCGTCCTGCGATGGTGGCGTCGGTGTTCCTGCTTGGCCTGATCGTGCTGGCGCTGGCTTGGCCGCTGGTCTCGAGCCAGGGCGATGTGCACAGCGAGGCGCAATTCGCCGCGCCAAGCGCCGGGCATTGGTTTGGCACCGACGTGCACGGGCGCGACCTGTTCGGGCGGGTGCTGGCTGGGGCGCGGATTTCGCTGATCGTCGGCTTGGTCGGCGCGCTGGTGAGCCTGGTGATCGGCGTGCTGTGGGGTGCGACGGCCGGCCTGCTCGGCGGTCGCTGGGACAACATGATGATGCGCACGGTGGACGTGCTCTACTCGCTGCCGTCGATTATTTTTGTAATCGTGATCATCACGACGCTGGAGGGGGTGTTGCAGGGCTGGCTGCAATCGGCGTTCGGCGGTGGCAGCGGCGAGACGGCGCGGATGCTGTTGCTCTACGCCGGCTTAGGCGCGGTGTCGTGGCTGACGATGGCGCGCATCGTGCGCGGGCAGGTCCAGGCGTTGCGCGAGCGGCAATTCGTCGAGGCGGCGCGGTCGCTTGGCCTCGGCACGTGGGCGATCTTGTGGCGGCACATTCTGCCGAACGTCGTCGGCGTGGTGATTGTTTACCTGACGCTGACGCTGCCGGCGGTGATTCTGTACGAGTCGTTTTTGAGCTACCTCGGGCTGGGCATCCAGCCGCCGAGAGCGAGCCTGGGGTCGCTGATCGCGGAGGGCGCAGCGCAGATCAACCCGATACGAGTCTACTGGTGGATGATCGTCTACCCGGCTGGCTCCCTTGCGGCATTGTTGATGGCACTCAACTTTCTCGGCGATGGACTCCGCGATGTATTCGATCCCAAGGTAGACAAGGATCGTTGAAAGGCCAAGCGCTGGCCAAGCGTTTTTTTCGCCGAGAAAGAAGAAATGGTCGGGAGCGAGAGATTCGAACTCTCGACTTCCTGATCCCAAACAGGGAGTGCTCTACTCTTCGAATCTCATTAAAACCAATGAAAAATATTATATTTTGATACGATTTAAAGCTGTGTCAATGCTGACATATCGGTCATTGTTATTAATGAAAAAATGTCTTTTATACTGTTTTTCGGCTTATTAAAGCTCACTTAAGACGCTGACTCGAAACAATAGGTTCGTTTTCAACTGAATTCATTTCCGTTAAACTTTAAATTCTTTATGCATCTTGCCGCCCTGTGCTTTTTTCTCTAAATTAATCTAATACTGCCAAGCTTTGAAGCGTCCAGTTATAGTATCTGCCTCAATTATCACACGGTGTAGCAAAATTGTAACAATTTTTATTTTGTGATTTTATTCGATTTAAGTAAATTTGCTTTTTATGCTTAAGCTATTAGAAAATTATAAAGAATATAAATCCGACCTAAGTTCTTCTCAACTAGACAGAATTAGACAGTTAGCAAAAGGTCAAAAGCCTGAATATTTATTTATTTCATGTTCTGATAGTAGAGTGATGCCAAACTTATTCACAAAATCTGAGCCGGGCTCATTATTTGAATTGCAAAATGCGGGTAACATAATTCCTGCTTATGGAGCCGAATCTGGCCGAGGAATGGTGGCAACAATAGATTATGCTGTTTCAGTATTGAAAGTAAATAATATAATAATTTGTGGGCACACTTTCTGCGGAGCTATGCAAGCCTTGTTCGATCCTGAAACTCTAAATAAATTACCGGATGTCGCAAAGTGGCTTGAACATTCAGAAGTCGCAAAAAGAATTGCTCACAATGAAGTTCAAGATGGAGATAAGATAAAGCTGACTAGAGCTGCGGTTGAGGCAAATGTTGTTGTCCAAATGAATAACATTGCAACGCATCCATCTGTAGCAAGAGCAATTGCTTGTAATTCTATCAATTTAAATGGATGGGTCTACGATTTGGAAACAACAGATATTTTAGTTTACGATAAAACACATAAAAGATTTACAGAAGCTTAAAATTAGTACATTAATGAAAAAAAACCTAAGAGGTGATTTATTTGGGGGATTAACGGCAGGTATCGTTGCTCTTCCCCTTGCCCTTGCTTTTGGTGAACAATCAGGACTTGGGGCAACAGCAGGGCTTTACGGTGCGGCTTTCATTGCATTTTTTGCTGCAATGCTTGGCGGCACATCTACTCAGATATCTGGGCCTACCGCTCCGATGACAGTTTTGAGTGCTTCGATTATTAGCGCTATTCTTATAGATAGAGAGGGCGATTTAAACCAAGCCATGCCATTAATTCTACTTGTTTTTGTATTAAGTGGTTTAATTCAAATTCTTCTAGGGTTAGCAAAATTGGGTACTAATATAAAATATATTCCAAAACCCGTTGTATCAGGATTCATGTCCGGAATCGGAGTCATTATTCTCATTACTCAATTTATGCCCGCTCTCGGTTACAATCCGAAAAATGACAATGAACTTATCAAAACTCATGAAGAAAAAGCCAGAATTTCATTAATGAGTAACAGGTTAGACGAAGTTAAAGAAAAATTAGCGAATGATATAAATGAAAATAACAATCCTGTCAATTTACCCGTAGATTTTACAAATGAAGATATTATAAAAGAGTCTAAAAAATTAATTAATGTTGATAGCGCAGGTGTAATAGGTTCACTGAAATATTATTCTAGAGCTATTTCTAATATTGATTATACAGAAGCTATAATTGCTATTATAACAATAATTATCATATATGGATTTAAAAGAATAACAACACTTGTTCCCAGTGCGTTAGTCGCCTTAATAGTTATCACATTAGGAGTTACGCTTATCGAAATAGAATATACTGCAATATCTGAAATTAAGGCAGGCATACCAAAGTTAAATTATAATATATTTTCTATATCTGAAATTCTTTCTCTGGCTCCCTATGTTATAATGGCACTCTTACTTTCACTTTTGGGTGCTATTGATTCTTTATTGACAAGTTTAGTTGCCGATAACATGACAAAAACAAGGCATAGTCCAAATAAAGAACTAATAGGACAAGGAATAGGAAACAGCATCGCTGCGATATTTGGAGGTTTACCGGGAGCCGGGGCTACTATTAGGACTGTAGTTAATATTAAAGCAGGAGGTCAGACAAGACTTTCAGGGATGATATCCGGCATACTCCTTTTTTGTGTTATCCTAGCCCTGGGACCATTAGCTTCAAAAATACCTGCAGCTGTTTTAGCCGGTATTTTAATAACCGTAGGAATAGATGTTATGGATATGCAAGGATTTAGAGAACTGAAATTAATGAA
>JABGZB010000215.1 GCA_018674955.1 Verrucomicrobiota bacterium
AATCGCCGCGAGCGAGGCTCTATCCGGCTTCGCAGCCGGCGGCTACCCGCCGCTCCTCGGCTACGTGGCCACCAGCGACAAGCCCAGAGCCGAAACCCCGCTGCTCACCGCGCAGGGAGACCCACTCTTGGCCCATTGGCAGTACGGCCTCGGCCGAGCGGTGGCGTTCACTTCCGACGCCCGCGCCAAGTGGGGCAGCCAATGGATCGGCTGGGGCAAATACCAGACGTTTTGGTCGCAACTAGCCAACTGGAGCCTTCGCCGCGTCGAGACCGGCGACCTCTCGGCTGACGTCGCCATCGAGCAGGGCAGCGGCATCATCAGCGTCGAGGCAATGGACGCCGACGGCAACTATCGCAACTTCCTCGACTTGCAGGCCGTCATCGTCGGGCCGAAAGGCGAACGCCAACTCGTGCCACTCAAGCAAACCGCAGCCGGGCGGTACGACGCCGCATTCGAGACACGCGAAACCGGCGCGTACCTTGTCCATTTGCGTGAGATGGAAAACGGCGAACTGCGCTCGTCGCAGGTTATCGGTGCGAACCTCGACCACTCGCCGGAGTTCGCCGAGTCGCACCCGAACCTCGCCCGGCTCGAGCGCTTGGCCGAGGTCGGCAGCGGCAAACTGCTCAGCCGCGACTTCGCCGCTGACAACCCGTTCGAGCGCGACCGAAAAAAAACCTTTCAGCCTGTGGATCTTTGGGAGTGGCTGCTCAAGTTCGCCGTCATCCTGTTCCCGATCGACGTCGGCGTGCGCCGCATCCAGCTCGACTGGGAAGAATGGCTCAAAGCCACCGCCAACCTCCGGCGACTACTCTTTTTCTGGCGGCGCAGGGAGCGGCAAACCGGCACCGACGAGTCGCTCGCTTCGCTCCTGGCCAGGCGCGACGAAGCCCGGCAGTCGTTCCAGCGCGACAAGTCAAGCGCACCCGATCCGCGCCTCTTCCAGCCGGAGCAACCGGCGGCCGAATTTTCCGCCAAGCCAAGCGTAGTCGCCGAGACCAAGCCGGAAGAGCCAAGCCAAACTGACGGGGGCGACTCCACCACCAGCCGCCTGCTCACGGCCAAGCGCAAGGCGCGCCGCCGCAAAAAATAACCATGCCGCTGTCGAACCGATCGTTGCGACGCGGCTGGCTTGGGCTTTTGTTTTGCGCCGCCGCAACTTCCGCCCCGACACAGGTGCTCATCAACGAGATTCACTACCGCCCCGCCAACGAGTCGGTGGCGGAGGAGTTCATCGAGCTTTGGAATTTCGGCAGCGAGCCGGTCTCGCTCGACGGCTGGCAACTCAACGCCGGCGTCCAGTTTGCGTTCAGCAAAATCACGCTGCCGCCCGACAGCGGAGTGGTCGTTGCAGCCAACGCGGCGCGGTTCGCCGAACTGCATCCCGGCGTCAAAAATGTCACCGGCAACTGGCAGGGCCAACTCGCCAACAACGGCGAAACCATTCGGCTCATCGATGCCACCGGTGCGACGGCGGACAAGGTGCGATACGCCACGGAGGGCGACTGGGCTCGGCGCGTTCGCGGCCCGATGCACGGCGGCCATCGCGGCTGGATTTGGCGCGCGGCGCACGGCGGCGGCGGGCACTCGCTCGAACTGATGCAGCCAAGCTTGTCCAATAATCACGCGCAAAATTGGCACACCAGCGTGGCCGGGCGCGGCACCCCCGGCCGCGCCAACTCCAGCAAACTCGCCAATCTGCCGCCGATGATTCTCGACGTGATTCACTCGCCCGCTGTGCCGCGATCCACCGACCCGGTCACGGTCACCGCTCGCGTCATCGACGAGTCGCCGGCCGGGGTCAGCACCCAGCTTTTTTACCGGCTCGATGGCGAAGCCAATTTCTGGGAACTGCCGATGGCGCGATCCGGTTCGGAGCAATTTGCGGCAACGATCTCACCGCAAGCCAACGGCCAGGTCGTCGAGTTTTACGTCAGCGCGACCGACGGCCAAGGCGCGGCGCGCGCTTGGCCAAGCGCGCCGAACAACTGCCCTCGGTTGCTGTATCAAGTGGACGATCAAACCGTCGCGCCGGGGCGTCCCGTGCAACGTATTATTTTGACAAAACTCGAGCGCGACGAGCTGGCAGAGATCGGCCGCCGCCCCTGGCACAACACCAGCGACGCGCAGATGAGCGGCACGTTCGTCAACACCGAGAGCGGCCGGACGCGCGTGCATTACAACATCGGCGTGCGGCTGCGCGGCAGCACGTCGCGAGCGGCTGCGCACAAGAGTCGGCGTGTCAATTTCCCCAACGACCGGCCGTGGCGCGCTCACACGACAGTCAATCTCAACGCCGTCCATCCGCATGCGCAGGAACTTGGCAGCGCGTTGTTTCGCCTCGCCGGTTTGCCCGCGCCGAGAGCCCGGGCTGTGCGCGTGTTCGAGAACAACGAGCGGCTCGGCGGCGCAAGCCAGTTCGCTCACTACGCCGAGTTGGATCCGCTGAACTCGGAGTACATCCGCTGGCAGTTTCCGAACGACAACAGCGGCAATCTTTACAAGGGCGGCGGCTACGCCGACTTGAAATTTCTCGGCGACGAACCCGCGCCGTACGCGGAAAAATATTTTTATGCCAAGCAAACCAATGCGTGGCAAAATGACTACTCCGACTTGACCGAATTTCTCCGCGCACTTAGCAAAGCAGACGAGTCTGCGCTGGCCGACCGAATGGACGTTGACGCGTGGATGCGGCACCTCGCCGTGCACGACTTGCTGGGCAACGAGGAGACGAGCCTCGTCACCGGCGACAAGGGCGACTACGCGCTGTACGCCGGCACAGCCGACCGGCGATCCGTGCTGATCCCTTACGACCTCGACGCCGTGCTCGGCACGCAGGGCGGGACGCAAAGCCCTCTTTGGCGCGCTGCCGCCAACCCGGAACTTGCCCAACTGATGAGCCGCCCGGCGGTGGCCGTGCGGTATTGGTTTCACTTGGAAGACCTCGCCCAAACGGTGTTTTCGGCGGAGCAACTCGAGCCGGTGATCGACCGGCTCGTCGGCGATTATTTGCCGCGCACCGAGGTCGATCGGCTGAAGTCGTTCGCTGCCAAGCGGGGCGAGTTTGTACTGTCGCAAATCCCGCGAGAGCTGACCGTCGCCACCGGCTTGGCCAAGGGCGACGACTTCATTTTATCCGATAGCGCGATGGTGGCTTTATCCGGCCAAGCGCCGGCCACCACAGCAGTCGCAGTTGAGGTCAACGGCCAAACCGCCGACTGGTTTGCGCCGAAAGCGCGGTGGCAGACCAAGGTCACATTGCGGCGCGGACTGAACCGGCTGCTCGTACGCGCACTGGACGCCGATGGCGACGAGGTCGCCCGGCAAAACATCGACGTCTGGCATGGCGACGCGCCCACCCGCTCGCTTGGCCAACGGCTGACACGCTCCACCCGCTGGACGGCGGCGCGGCCGCTGCTCGTGGTCAAGCCTCTGGTTGTGCCGGCGGATATCACGTTGACGGTCGATCCTGGCGCGACGGTTTGTTTCGGGCCGGAGGGAAGGCTGCTCGTCGAGGGACGCCTGCTTGCCGAGGGCGACGAGCAACGGCGCATCCAGTTTCTTCGCGCGCCGGGAACGGCCGGCCCGTGGGGTGGCGTTGGCTTCAGCGACTCGGCGTACGATAACCGGATCGCGCACGTCGATTTTCATCACACCGGCTCGTACGCGCTGGCGGTCACGAACTCAGTAGTCACGCTCGACCATGTGCAGTGGCACGGCACGCGGACGAACCTGATTTGGTTTCAGGACGCGTCGCTCACGGTGCGTGACAGCGTGTTCCCCGATCTCAGCCACAGCGAGCATGTGCGCGGCATCGGCATTCGCGACGGTGGCGAGCTGGTTTTTGAGCGGAACCGCTTCGGCACGACGAGCGGCTACAATGACATTTTAGACGTCAGCGGCGGCAAGCGACCCGGGCCGATTTTGCAGGTGTACGACAATGATTTTTTTGGTGGCAGCGATGACGGGCTCGACCTCGACGGGATGGACGCGCACATCGAGGGCAACACATTCCACAGCTTTAACAAACGCAACTCGAGTTCGAGTATTTCCGCCGCGATCGCGACCGGGCGGCACGGCGAACAGGCGTCTAACATCACGGTGGTGCAAAATATTTTTTACGACAACGACCACCACATTTTGCTCAAGCAGGGCGGGCGGCTCGAGGCGTCGAACAACACGTTTTACGGCGGCATGTTTGGCGCAATCGCGTTCGATGAGCCGCTGCGCGAGCTCGAAATGCCGCGCGGCGCCCGGCTTATCGGCAACATTTTTTTTGGCAACAAAGCGGATCTTATTCACCTCAAGCCGCTTTGGCTCGAGCAAAAATGGGTGTGGCTGCACGTGTTCGATTCGATGATCCGCAAGTCCCACGACTGGTTCGGCGAACGCAATCTCGCCGCCGATCCGATGTTTGCCGACGCACCGCTCGACGTTCGGCTGCTGCCCGGCTCACCCGCTATTAGCACCGGGCCGAACGGGCTCGACATGGGCGCGCGCGTGCCCGACGGCGCGTCAATCTCCGGCGAACCGCCCACGCCAACGCGCGAGACGAACGCCGTGCTCACCGTCGGCGGGCCGGGTATCACGCACTACCGCTACCGCGTCAACGATGGCCCGCTTGGCGGCGATCACCCCATCGCGGATCCGATCCGCCTGGCAAAGCTCGCGCCCGGCGAAACGCTCATCCAAGTCATCGGCAAAAACAGCGCGGGCTCTTGGCAGCCGCTTAGCCAAGCAAGTCAATCGAAGTCATGGACGGTTGCTCCAAACCACTCGCGCTTGATCATCAACGAGGTGCTCACCTGGCCAGCCGACGGTGCGCCGGATCAAGTCGAGCTGTTCAACGACAGTGCGACCGTTGCCGACTTGAGCGGCATGAGCCTCACCGATGATCCGGCCAAGCCCCGCAAGTTTGTGTTCCCGACGGGAGCGCACCTCGTGGCCGGGGCGCACCTCGTGCTGGGCGGTGAACTCGGTTTCAAGCTGGACGCCGATGGCGAGGGCGTTTGGCTTTTTGACGGCAGCGGTGAGTGGCTCGACTCGGTCGAGTTCGGGCCGCAGTTGCAGGGGCACTCCATCGGGCGTGCCGGCCGCACCGGCGACTGGACTCTCACCCGGCCAACGCTCGGCGGGCCGAACGTCGCGCTCGCGCTTGGCCAAGCGGCCGCCGTGCGCGTTGCCCAGTGGGTAGCCAATCCAGCGGACGGTGAGCGCGACGCAATCAAGTTGGCCAACCCGGGCGCGTTGCCCGTGGCTCTCGACCGGATGCGACTCTCCAGCCAGCCGATCGGCGCGCCGACGATGTTTGTCTTCCCGCCGCTGAGCTTCATCGGCGCGAAGGCGGGACTGCCGCTCGACAGCCGCGCGCTGGGTTTCAGGCTCTCAGCGGCGCAGGGGGAAATTGGCTTCGCCGGTGCGGACGGCCGCTGGCTTGAGCGCATCGTGTACGGGCCTCAACCGGACGGCGGCCGCTTGGCCAAAAATCCCGGGATCATTATCAACGAAGTGATGGCAAACAACCGGACGACACTGGCCGACGAGGACGGCGATTTTCCGGACTGGATCGAGCTGCACAATCCCACCGCCGCGCCGGTGGACTTGGGAGGCTTTGGGCTGTCCGACGACTCGGCGCAGCCGTTCAAGTGGAGCTTCCCAAAAACCGCGATTGCGCCGGGAGAACACCTGCTCGTTTTTGCATCGGGGAAAAATCGGCGCGTGCTCCGCAAGCCCGCTGCCACCCCACAGCCCAGCATACCGGGCCTTCGACTTTGGCTCGACGCGACAAACACCGACTCGCTCACTGCCGACGCGGAGGGCCGCGTGTCGCGTTGGCAATCGACCACCGGTGTCACGGCCGCACAAACCGACATCGCCCGGCAGCCGCGACGGTCGACTGATCCGCTGAGCGGGATGCCAGTGTTGCGGTTCGACGGGCTTGATGACTGGCTGTCGTTTCAGTTGCTGAACGATGCCCGCACAGTATTCGTCGTCGCGCGCGAGGACGCCCACGTGACCAGCTCGTATCGTGCTGTGCTGGGGGAGAACAGCGCAGCGGACTTCACGCGGGGCGGTGACCGGGTTTTGTATTTTCACCCGCACAGCGGCTTCACCGAAGAGGACTCAGTCGTTCGCGTCAACGGCGCGCCGGTAAACCCCACGGCAGCGCGCTGGCCGAAGTCGCTTTGCCTCGTCACGAGCGTGGCGACGCGCCGGTTGCAAGCCAGCCTGATCGGCTCGGATCGGTTTTTGCCGGATCGCAACTGGCACGGCGACATCGGCGAGGTGCTGGTTTACAACCGCAAACTCGGTGACGACGAAATCGCCGCCGTCGAGGCTTGGCTCAAGGCCAAGTGGGCGTTGCCGGCGGCGGCGCTGCATGCCAACTTCAAGCTTGGCGACAGCGACGACGCTGTGATGCTCACCGAGCCGCTTGGCCAAGCCGCCACCACGCTATCGCTACCGCCGTGCCCTCCCGATGCCACAGTCGGCGTGGCTGCGGATGCGGTTGGCCAAGCGCTATTTGCGCGGGCGACCCCGGGAGCGGCCAATGTGGCCAAGCCGCTCGCCGGTTGGGCCGGTGCGCCACGCCTGGCCAAGCCGCCCGGCGTGTACGCCGGACCGATCGCCCTGCAAATTACGCCGCCGGGTTTTAAGGGCGAAGTACACTACACGCTTGACGGCTCCGTGCCCGGGCCGGAGGCCAAGCGCTTCACCATGCCGCTCCACTTGGCCAAGCCGACGGTGGTTCGCGCGCGTGTTTTTCGTGATGGCCATTTGCCGGGGCCGGTGGTCACGGCGAGTTATTTGATCGGCGAGTCGGCACGTTTTCCGGTTGTGTCGCTCTCCACCGCACCCCGGAATCTTTTTGAGATAAACCATGGCATTTACAGCGGCGACAACGCAAAGCGCGAGTGGGAGCGGCCGGCCTTTTTCGAGTGGTTCGAGCCAGATGGCCGACGGGCGATCAGGCAAGCCGTTGGGATGCGGATTCACGGTGGGTGGTCCCGGCATTACGACCAAAAGTCGCTGCGGCTCTACGCCCGCAATCGGTACGGGGAGAGCACACTCGATCACCGTTTTTTTCCCGAACTGGGGATCGGCACGTTCAGGCGGTTGCTGCTTCGTAACTCTGGAAACGGCTGGAAACTGGCGTTCATGCGCGACGCGATCGGTCACGAGTTGGTGCGCGGGATGGGGCTGGACTCGCAGGCGTGGCGGCCGTCGATCGTGTACCTCAACGGGCGCTACTGGGGCATTCACAATCTGCGCGAACGGATCGACCGGCACCACCTCGCCAGTCATCACGGCGTCGCGCAGGACGGGATCGACCTACTGCAAAACGGCATCCGGGCAGGCGACAAGGAGCATTGGAAACGCCTCGAGCGTTTGTTCACCGGGCCGACGGAAACACCGGCCGGATGGATGCCCGCGCTCGAGCCGTTCGTCGATCTCGACAACCTGTTCGACTATGTCATTGCCGAGGTGTTTCTCGACAACCGCGACTGGCCGCTGAACAACAAGCAACAGTGGCGGCCACGCACGGCGGCGGGCCGCTGGCGATGGATCCCGTACGACATGGACGGTATCCTCGGCACCGGCGGCCGGCAGCCTTCGGTCAACTCGCTGCGCGGGAAAATCCTGTACCTGCCGGTCAAGCGGCCGCCGCTGTTTGTCTCGATGATGCAGGCGCTGCTCAAGGAACCGCGCGGCCTCGAGCGCTTCGTGCACCGGTACACGACACATATGCAAACCACGCTAAGCCGGGCACGCCTCCTGCAGGTAATCGACAGCAAGCAGGCGATCCTCACCCCGGAAATGGCGCGGCACATCGCGCGTTGGCAGCCGACGGAAAACAGCAACCCGCAGTCGGCGTTGCCGCTTCGCAACAGTGGCGACTGGCTGGCAGAAGTGCAGGTGCTGCGCGACTACGCCGAGGCGCGGCACGAGCACGTCTGGGCGGATTTGCAGACTTCGTTCAAGCTCGGAGAACCGGCGATACTGCAGGTGGGCAACGTGCCAGGGCTGCTCGACGTCGAGGTGGAAGGACTCTCCTTGCCAAAGGCTGGCGGCGACTGGGGCGCCCGGTTTTTCACCCGGTTGCCGATGCGGTTGTCGTTGCGCTTGGCTAACGGCTGGCGACTAGCTGGCTGGGGTAACAACACCGGCCCGGGCGACGACGGGCGGTTCATCCTCGACGGAGACACGATGCTGCGGCCGCAACTGGTTTTCGAGCCCGCGCATCGGCCGATGTTTCAGTCGATCGAGCTGGAGCAGGGCGACCGGCTACGACTTGTGTTTTTCGGCATCGTCGGGCGGACGCATCACGTCGAGGCGTCGGCCGATCTCGCCGATTGGCAGCGACTTAAAACCATCGCCGTACCAGGCAACAAGTCGCAAAGCATCGCCATACCGCTTGGCGACGAGCCGGGTCGGCGGTTTTTCCGGATCATCAGCGACCCCGACTAAACCAAGCCATCCTCTGCGAGATTGCCAAGCCTAGCTGCATAGGTTATGACGGCCCATATGGACTTCAAGATTACTGCCACTGTCGGGTTGCTCGGGTTGGCATCAGGATTGTCATTCACACAAGAAATCAACCTGGACATGAAGAATTCTGTCAAGGTCAGTTTCGACTCCGAACACGGCAAGTCGTACAAGGTTTATTCCACAACTGATCTTTCAACGAAGAAGTGGAACTTGCTCGGTGGGCCGGTTTCCGGGGGCGACGAGGGAGTTGTCTTTTTTCACGAGACGGAAAACGACCAAAAACTATTCTTCAAAGCCGAGCAAATAATGGCCAACCCGGACGGCAGCGGCGGCGAAGCCATGTTGCCGGATGGTTTTCCTACGCCCACGAAGGAGTGGCCGGTGGTCTTGTGGGATCCCGACAGTACACCCAAACGATTCAAGACAATCGACAAATGTTTTGACGAACTGACCGACGGCAGCAGTTTATATTTCACGGGGACTCACTCCCTGCCCCCGAACCGGCTTAAGATTCAGGGTAAACGCGACATCACCATTCACGGGTTGGGCAGCAACAAGCTGGAACTCGCAACTCCGGGAGATATTCTCATAATCAAAGACAGCAGCAACATCCGGGTGACAGGTGTGTTCTTCAATGGAAAAGGCCCCAACCCGAAGATGGACAATCCTTATTTTGCCATGATTCACTTGAGCGGGGTCAACAACCGGATCGAGGTTTCCCGCTGTTCCTTTTCTGACTTTGGCTCGCATGGCGTGAGCCATTTGTATGGAGCGAAACGATCCAAAAATGTCACTGTTTCACACTGCTCATTCCGAAACGGGGGCAACGCATTTCACCCTAAATTGAAAATAGACGGAACCGCCATCAGTGGAATCGGATCCGGCTGGATCATCAAAAACAACACCATTGAGAATTGCCTGCGCGGCATCGAGATCGAGGGCCGGGGGATGGAGCAGTCTCAAATTATTATATCCAACAACCATCTCCGCGAAATTTGGAACGAGGGTATCATGCTGTTCGCCTCATCGGACGAATCAAACCTCTATAGTAAGATCATCATCTCCAACAATTTCGTGAACTGCATCACCCCAAGGCCCGACGGCGTGCCGCACCAGACCTGCATCGCCATGCAGGGCGGCGAAAATATGATTATTTCCAACAATATAATTTATGATTCCCCGAAGGCGTTTACGGGTATTGGACTGAACAGCGCCATGGCCGACATACGGAATTGCGTGGTCGAGGGAAACATTGTTTCCGGTGTTGGGGGCTGGGGAATACAAGTCACCGAGAAGGCGGGAAGACCCTACCGGTGCGAAGGGGTTGTCGTAACGGGGAATCACGTCTTCGACACCGGTTCCTTCGGAATGTTTATCAACGGAAGCGGACACACCATCCACGGAAATCTTGTCAAAAATAGCAGGTCAGCAGGAATCAACTACTCAGGCCGCAGCGAGGGGCCGCCGACCAGCATCATGCACAATACGGTTAGCGGAAATCTGGAAGATGGAATTCGTCTTTCCACGGAGGCGACGCACGCCATCATCGCCTATAATATTCTTTCCGGAAACAAGGAGAACAAAATAATCATGAACTCAAAAAAGAACGTTATCAGGGATAACATATCGTTTAATTTTTGACACTGCCCGTTTTTCGTTGCCTCAAGCGCTTTGCGGGGATTGAATCCTCCGCGACCTGACCGATCCGGATGGACCAAGCCAAGCCCAGGGGAATGATACGTTGGCCGCTTTTGCTGGCGGCGCTTAGCCTTGCACTTGGCCAAGCCGGCTGCAGGCCGGGCGAACCCGAGCCGCCCCACAACCCACAACCCAAGCCGCGACCGGCCCCAGAAGTCGAAACCCGCACGCTGCACGAGCTCGCCGACACGGACGACACCGACGCGCTGCGCCGCGCGCTCCAGCTTGGCCAACCGATCGAGGCGCTCAACGCGCTTGGCCAAACGCCGCTGCACGTCGCTGCGATCAAAAACAAGCCGGCCAACATCGGTGTGCTGCTGGCTTTCCGCGCGAATCTCCACGCCAAGACGCAAAAGGAAAAAGTGGACGCGCTCTACCTCGCCTGCGCTCACGACAGCCGAGACGCCATAAAACAGCTCGTGGCCAAGGGTGCCAAACCCGACTCAACCGCGCCCAACGGCTGGACCGCCGTTCACGTAGCGGCGATCAACGGCCGAGACGCCGTGCTCCAGTTGCTGCACGACCTCGGCAAAGATTTGAGCCCACTCTGCCCCGACGGCACGCCTCTCGACTTCGCGCGCATCCACAAGCGCGACGCCACCGTGCAACTGCTCACCCGGCTGGGCGCGAAAAAAGGCGCGACGCTATCTGTGCATTTGGCCGCGCGCCACGGCGACATCGAGGCGCTCAATGGCTGGGTGAAGCGCAACCGGGCCAATGTTCATTTTCGTGCCAAAAAAAACCGGGCCACACCGCTGCACTGGGCCGCCGAGACCGACCAGGCCGAGGCCGCTGAGTTGCTGCTGAACCACCGCGCTGACAAAACGGCACGCACCGACGGCGGCTGGACCCCGCTCCACTCCGCCGCCGCCAAGGGCAGCACGAACGTCATCGCGCTGTTGCTCAAGCGCCGCGCCCCGGTGAACGCCATCAGCCAAAGCGGCACGCCGCTGGACCTGGCCAAGGGCTACCAGCAGCCCGAAGCCGCCGCCCTACTCCAAGCCAAACGCGGTCGCGCCGGTCGCGAGTTTTCCATCCACATGGCCGCCGCCAAGGGGGATGCCATCGCCGTGCAGACGTTCATCCGGCGTGGCATCAAGGTGAACACCCCCGGGCCGCTCCACAAAAGCACGCCGCTGCACTGGGCCGCCGGCGCGGGCAAGGTGAACACGATGGAGACGCTGATCTCGCTCGGGGCCGACGTGGACGCTTTGAGCGACAGCAACGCCACGCCGTTGCACCAAGCCGTGCTGCAACACCGCCCCGAGGCCGTGAAACTGCTCATCCGCAACAACGCCGACTTGAACAGCCAAAACAAATCCGGCTACACGCCGCTGGATTACGCGACAGCCAACGGCCGGCCCGACCTCGCCGAGTTGCTGCAAACCGCCGGAGCCGTCCCCGGAAAATCGCTTTAGCGCTCAGAGTGGAGCGTTGGCCAGCGTATCGGCGACGTGGCCAAGTTGCTCTTCGGTCAGCTCCGGATAAATCGGGATGCTCAAAACCTCCCCCGCCATTTTTTCACAAACCGGCAGCACCTCGCCGAAGTTGGGCAGATGCGCAAAGCACTCCTGCTGGTGCAGCGCCACCGGATAATAAATCGCCGAGCCGATGTTGTTCGCGGCCAGGTGCGCCTGCAGCGCGTCGCGTTTGCCGTTGGCCACGCGGAGGGTGAACTGGTTCCATGTGTGGCCACGCCCTTCGATTTCAGCTGGCAACACAAGCCGCCCCTCGGCGACGTGATCGCACTTGGCCAAGCGCTCGAGGTACTGCGCGGCGTTCGCGCGGCGCGTGGCAAGGTAGCCGGGGAAATGGCCCAGCTTGACCCCGAGCAGCGCGGCGTGCAGCGGGTCCATCCGGAAGTTGCCGCCGATGGCCTTGTGATAATATTTCGGCGCACCGCCGTGCACGCGAAGGATGCGCGCGCGCTTGGCCAAGTCGTCGTCGTCGGTGGTGATCATGCCGCCGTCGCCGAAGCCGCCGAGGTTTTTGGACGGGAAAAAACTGAACGCGCCCAAGTCGCCCATCGTGCCGACCGATTGGCCGCCGAACGTCGCGCCCATCGACTGCGCGGCGTCCTCAAGCACGGCGAGGTCGTGCTCCTTGGCCAGCCGCTGCACGCCGTCCATGTCCGCCGCTTGGCCGAACAAATGCACCGGGATGATCGCCTTGGTTTTGTCGGTGACGCGGCCGGCGGCGGCGGCGAGGTCGATGTTGAAATCGGTGTCGATTGAATCGACGAACACCGGCGTCGCGCCGGTGCGGGCGATCGCGCCGGCGGTCGCAAAAAACGTGAACGACGGGCACAGCACCTCGTCGCCGGGGCCGATGCCCAGCGTCATCAGCGAAAGCAGCAGCGCGTCGGTGCCGGAGCTGACGCCGATGGCGTGTTTGGCCCCGACCGACTCGGCGGCGACCGACTCAAACCCGGCCACCTCCGGCCCGAGGATGAACTGCGACGAGTCGAGCACGCGCGCGAAGGCGGCCTTCAACTCGGCGGCGAGCGGCTGGTTTTGTGCGCTTAGATCAAGCAGCGGGACGTTGATCGGTTCTCCCATCGGCGCGGTATATTCACCGGCAGCGCGCCCAGGCGCAAGCGCATTGCCGTTGACACCACCCCGCCGCGGGTCGACGCTGCGGCTGTCCGACCCATGAAACCGATTTTTTCCATCCTTGCGTTCGTGTGCGCGACGTCGCTTGGCCAAGCGGCCGAGCCAACCAAGCTGAAACTGCACTGGGCCAAAAACATGCTGACGATCAGCGGCGCGCATCTGCCCGGCGGCGAGATGAAAATCCACTATCTCGAGGCATATTGCCGGGACAACTCGCAGACGACAAACTGGGGGAGGCACACCGTCGTCGGCCACAAGACGCGCTTGGTTTCGCGCAGCAACGACGGCTCGCAGATTCGGTTGCACTGCGACGTGAACGACGGCGTGACGGTCGAGCACGTCATCACCGCCTCACACGACGAGATCGATTTTCGGCTCACCGCGCACAACCCCACGACCAGGCGCTCCGAGGCGCATTGGGCGCAGCCGTGCATTCGCGTCGGCAAATTCACCGGCACCGACGCGGACGCGACCGCCGACAAATACGCCTACATCAAAAAGAGCTTTGTCTATCTCGACGGCAAGCGGGCGATGATGCCGACGCAGGGCTGGGCGACCGAGGCGCGCTACATCCCAGGGCAGGTTTGGGCCGGGCCGGGCGTGCCGCGCGCCGATGTCAACCCGCGCCCGCTGCACCCCGCTGTGCCGGGCAACGGGCTGATCGGCTGCTTCAGCGGCGACGGCTCGATGATCTTTGCCACCGCGTTCGAGCCGTATCAGGAATTGTTCCAGGGCGTGATCCGCTGTCTGCACAGCGACTTCCGGCTGGGCGGCCTCGCGCCGGGTGAGACGTTGGAGATCACGGGCAAAATCTATCTCGTAAAAAACGACGAGGCCGCGCTGCTGAAGCGTTACCACAAAGATTTCCCCACGCACAAGGCACTGCATCGGCCGGGAGAAAAATGATTCGCCTGAGCAGGCGCGGCCGGCTTGTTGAATCTGCTGTTTTTTGTGGCGAACGGCTTGACTTGACCCGATGTGCCGGCGATAAAAGTCGCACTTCATTTTGGAGGATTCAACTGCAAGACAACCACTTTCGAACAAGGAAAAACGGGACCTGGACGTCGAGATCGGCTTTTTGGAGGGTCTCACCAAGCGTGACCCCCAGTATGTTGAGGCGCTCCAGTTGCTCGGGGACAACTACACAAAGCGCGACCGCTTCCACGACGGGCTGACCGTCGATGAGCACTTGTCCCAGCTTCTCCCTGAGGACTCGATGGTCTATTACAATCTCGCCTGCAGCTACTCGCTCACCGA
>JABGZB010000216.1 GCA_018674955.1 Verrucomicrobiota bacterium
ACAACGCGCTACGGGACAAACTCCACCAGCAGATTCAGCACGAGCTTCGAGCGTGGGCCGGGGACTATTTGCGGTACATAGTACAGTCGACCCCGCGTCATCGAACTCAGGCACAGCCGGACATCCGGACCGAGCGGGGCGTGATTCGCGAGGTGGCCGCCTACGCGAGCGGCGGGGTGATCCGCTGGTGGCAATTCCTCGAGTCACGGCGGCCTGACGATCCCGTGTTTGGCCTTTGGAAACGGCTTTTCGACTTGAAGCGTGAGGAGGTCTCCGGTCGGTTTGCCGGTGAGTTGCGCGCATGGCGGGAGGGGAGTGAAGCAAACTTGATAGTACTCCGGGCGCTAGAGGCCAAACCGATCAAGACCATGGGGGATGTCGCGGATGCCTACAGCACGGTGCTGGAGGCGGTCGAGGCCGAGTGGCAGCAGCTTCGGAAATCGAATCCCGAGAGCACCGCCATGGGGGATGCTGCCAAGGAGCAGGTGCGCCGTGTATTGTACGCTGTTGATTTCCCAGCCACGATAACCGTGAACGAGTCGGAGGATTTGTACACGCTCGACGAGAGCACAAACGTCCGTAAACACTACGCAGAGATCGAGCGGGTGTATCTTGGGGAATGGAACACCGTGCATCCGCGTCCGATGCTTGTGGCGGACCGGGCCAAGCCGACTGTGCAGCGTGTATTCCTCCGTGGGGACGCCAAGCGGCTTGGGGCGGAGGTGGCGCGACACATCCCGGCAGTGTACACCGGCAAACAACCGAGGCGGATTGGCCGGGGCAGCGGCCGCCTTGCCCTAGCCAACTCGATTGCCAGCGACGCGAACCCGCTCACGGCACGGGTGATCGTGAATCGGGTCTGGGCATGGCACTTCGGGCGCGGGCTGGTGGAGACACCGAGTGATTTCGGGTTGCGCTCTGCGCCCGTGAGCCACCCGGAATTGCTCAATCACCTGGCCTCGTGGTTTGTGCAAAACGGCTGGTCCATCAAGCGGCTGAACCGGTACATTCTGCTCTCGAGCACTTGGCAGCAGTCAAGCGTCGACCGGCCGGTCTACCGGGGAATGGACCCGGACAACCGATTGCTCTGGCGCAAGAACCGGCGCCGGCTTGGGTTTGAGTCAATGCGGGATTCTATGCTGGTTGTTGCGGGTCAACTCGACTGCCAAGCCGGAGGCCCGCCGCTGCAAAGGGCACCGGATGACGATGCGAACCGTCGGCGCACATTGTACTCGTTCGTTGACCGCGAAAAGCTGCCGGACGTATTCCGGGTATTTGATTTTCCGTGTCCGGACATCTCCGCGCCGGGGCGTTCACGCACGACCGTGCCGCAGCAGTCGCTCTTTTTGTTGAACAACCCGTTCGTGCTGGCCCGGGCGGAGGCCTTGGCCAAGCGCTTGGCCAACGGGCCGGAAGGAGAACAGGTGAGAGCGCTGTACCGGGCAGTACTCGGGCGCGAACCGGAGCCGGAGGAATTGCGCTTGGCCAAGCGGTTTGTCGCCGAGTCCGGGCTGCCCAAAGATACGCTGCCGTGGCAGGAATTGTCGCAAGCACTCCTGCTTTCCAACGAGTTTATGTTTATCGATTGATGGAACGATCGCTGCACAGTTTTCATCGCTTGGCCAATCGCCGTGGTTTTTTGGCGCGATCTGGCATGGGCTTTGCGTTGCTGGGCCTTCGCGATGTGATGGCCGAGCCGAAGCCGCCGGGAGCGGATCTGCCGGATCCGTTGGCGCCAAGCGGGCCGCACTTCGCGCCCAAGGCCAAGCGCGTCATTCACATTTTCATGAACGGCGGCCTGTCGCACGTGGATAGTTTCGACCCCAAGCCGATGCTGGCAAAGTACGACGGCCAGCCACTGCCGGCGCCTAATCTGGTGACCGAGCGGTTGACTGGCGCGGCGTTTGCCTCGCCGTTTCAATTTACGCAATACGGTCAGAGCGGGATCCCGATCAGCGACATGTTCCCACACCTCGGCCAGTACGCGGACGACCTTTGCGTGGTACGCTCGATGAAGAGCGATGTGCCCAACCACGAACCGTCGCTCATGCTGATGAACAGTGGCGACAACACGCTGGCCCGGCCGAGCCTTGGCTCGTGGTTGACGTATGGGCTCGGGACGGAGAATCGCAATCTACCCGGATTCATCGCGATGTGCCCCGGCGGGCATCCGGTCAAGGGGCCGGACAACTGGCGCTCCGCCTTTTTGCCGGGCATCTACGAG
>JABGZB010000217.1 GCA_018674955.1 Verrucomicrobiota bacterium
CGATTCCACGTAAATTGACGAGCCTTCAACCTCTCGCTTGCGTCCATATTTTTTGAGGATCAATGAATGGGTGAATTGCCAGATGAGATATGTAAGCAACACCAGCAAACCGGTATGGCTGATGCTCGAACCGAGTTGGAATTGGAAGGCTACAGCACAAAAATACGCAAAAAAGAGAACTGCGTTTAAAATTCTCAGCAACCGCAGCTGGAAAGGCGCCGCGCCGACTGTCTGGACACTCAGATGGGTGATGATTTGCTTGCCGAAAATAAGGATCAGCAGATTGATGGTGAACGTAATGTGATCGATCGGCTCAAGATTGGTGAGGTAAGTCAACAGGCCCTCAAATAAGGAGTCGGAGTCCTTGATTGAATCGACGATGTTTCCAACTGCGTTCGTGGAAGTGACGGAGTTAGTTTCGTTCATAATTGGCGTGGTTTAATTGATTGGGATCAACCGTATCCGGCGCACGTCCATGATGGCATTCCGCGCCTTTTTTACAGGCTTAATCCAAAAACGGTGTTCGCCATTGGGTAGATTCACGGTGCCAACCCTGCGCGGGATAAAGTTTTGAAAATGGCCGGTGTCCTTTACGGTGAAATCGAGTTTTTGGCCGGCGACTTTGAGAGCAACAAGACTGCCGCCTTGGCCCTTGCCGCAGCCCTGGTGGATTTCGACATCAAACATGCCGCCGCTCATCACGGTGAAGTCCCAGCAAAGCTGGTCAGTCGTATTCACCCAATAGCCGACCGTGTTTTTGTGCGGCTTGGTTTCGTACTGCAACTTGGTGCCGTGGATAGTTGCATCTCGCGAGTGCAGTAGTATCGAGCGATCGAGCGCCTGGCCGATCGGTTCGCCTTCCGGCGCGGGGCGCAGGATCAGCGTACGAATTCTCGGCATGTCGCCACGAAACTTGAGTTCGAGTTTTTGTTTGCCGGGCTCTACGAAATAAATTTTTCCGAGGGTAACATTGCGGAAACGATTAGCTGCACCGGTGACATCAAGTTGGGTCTGGGTACGGTACGAGCTGATGTTTGGCACGGCGATGCTTTTGCCTTTAGCCAAGGCGTAAACAAGTTCTACCCAGTACTTGCCCGGCCGAGAGGCGTTGTAGTCCCAAGAGTACGCCTGGCTAACCTCATCATCGTTGGGTTTCAGGAGGATGCGACCGTCCGTTTGTTGCAGGGTGTCTCCGTATTTGTCAGTTCGAATCTCGTGTTTCCTGTTGCCGTGGGATTCCAAGCCGGTGTCGGTTATGCTGAACTCAATGTGCCGGAGTTTTAACCCGTCCTCGACGAAAACATTGGCAATCTGATCAGGCGAGTCGGCGTGGACAGCCAAGCTGGCAATCGTGAAAAACAAAAAGGGAATACGTTGCTTCATTTGCTTATGGTTAGTTTGTTGAGTTTATGCAGTGGGCGTGGGCCGACCCAGCGGGTGTTGTATTTTTTGATCCAGCCGTCATCGAGTTTGGGGCGGGGTTCGCGGCCGTAGCGTTGGGTGTCCATGCCGTGCCACGGTAGAGGTTCGACGGTCCAGCCTTGGGCTACGTGAAAGTCGGCGTCCTTGTCCCAGCCGCTGGTGAACAGGAAAAATTGGCGAGTGGTGTTTGGGCGTTGCAGCGGCATCTTGGCGGCAGCGAAATCAAGTGTCAACTCGTCGCCGGCGGCGATGAGGGCAAGTCGATTGTCCTTAGCGGCGACGAGTTCATCGACATCGCCGTAACGCGTGACCCAACCGGAGGGGGTGATGCGCCAGTTCGGCGTGTCGCCGGTTTGGTCGTGAACCGGAGTCAGCGGCAGGTGACTTGGCAACTCCTCAATTGCTCCGTAGCCGTGCCAGTGCAAATCAGTCGTCGTTGGGTGCATCGTGGCGACAGATGGCAGCGCCGTTTTTTCAAACAGCGCGATTCGGTTCCAGTGAATCTCAAACGCCATCGACAGGCGAAGCCGCTTGGCGCCACTTGGCAATTTGTCGGCCAAGTCCACGACGATTGTCTTGGTTTTGCCGACCGGCGCTCCGACGGTCACGTCGATGTTTCGCCATGTGCCGTCGGCAGCTTGCGCCTCGAGCGTGGGGAAGGGGAACGGCAAATCGGCGTGGTGCGAGGCGGCGATGTTGGCCATGCCGCCACCGAAATGCAGCCAACCGGTCATCGCCAGGGTGAGCGGCGCGTCGGCGTCGAGCGGGCCGAAGTCGAGTTCGATCGAGTACGGCTTGGCCAAGCCTCGAAGTTGCGGCAGCCGCAGTTCGACCGGTGACACCCACAGATCATCATTGGCCAGCAACGCGATGGTGATGTCGAGGCCGTCGCTGCGCTTGGCGTGGCGGAGGGGGGTGCGCTTGGCCAAGGCGACGAGGTCGGCTGGAGGGTGCGGACCGGTTGGGCGCAGCTTGGTTGTGGGGTGGACTTCGGTGCCGGTTGGCACATCGACGGAGAGCAGCTTTGTTTCGTCGAGATACAGGATTTCGCGCAGTTCCTCGGTGAGTTGCAGGCGGTAGTTGCCACCGATCGGTTTGAAGTTCGACTCGTCACCGATCCACACGATCTCGTCCGGGGCGGCGTCGATGTAAGTACCCTCGGCGACCGGCAGACCAAGCGGCGACGCACCGAGCAGGTCGGTGACAAAGCGATGTTTTTCACCGTCCCAAGCGTAGAGGTACGGGCAGGAGCCAGTCGGCAGAATTAGCTCGGTGAGGGTGATGGTTTCGCCGGGCTTCACCTTAACATCGAGGTTAAAAAGGGAGAGGTCGAACCAGCGGGCGTTGAGCGAATGGAGTAGTTTGTTTTTGCCAATGCCGATCTCGATGGGCAGCGATTGGACGGTGCGATTGAGACGCAGTCCGGTGCTGACGGTCTCGACCTGGATGCCGATACCGCTGGCGTTGGAGCGGTTGCCGTAAAGGCGAATCTTGAGTTGCTGGTTAGCGTTGCCTCCGTCGTTGCGGAGATATTTCAGGCCGGTGGTGTGTGCGAGCAGCAGGTCGGAGTCGCCGTCGCGATCGATGTCGGCGGAGGCAAGTTGGGTGATTTGGCCGGTGAGCGAGTCGAGGCCAAGCGCAGCGCTGACATGGGTGAAGCCGCCAATGCCTTGGTTGCGAAACGCCTGCAAGCCGTCGCCGATGGCGAAGATATCGAGCCAGCCGTCGTTGTCGTAATCAACGAGGCTGATCGAGGTGACGGACTTGGCTAAGGGGAGAGTCAGGCCGGCTTCGAGGCCGTTGAAGGTGATCTGCAGTTGGTCGTTTGCCAGACAGACGAGGTCGGTGCGGAGGTCGTTGTTGAGGTCGCCAGTGGCAATCGCA
>JABGZB010000218.1 GCA_018674955.1 Verrucomicrobiota bacterium
GCATCGATGTCCACCGCCTTGAAGCCGTCGAACACGGCGGTCAGATCCTCGACGAACAAGAGAAAATCGCGCGCGCCGATCCGGTTGATCCGCGGGCTGAATTCCCGGTACTCGGCGATTAGTTCGGTCGTGTTCATGCCTCGGCGTTGCGCTTGGCCAAGCGCTTGAAACGGATCAAGTCCAGCAGACCGGCAATGCCTTTTGGAAACAGCAACACCACGCCGACGAACAGTAACCCCTGCACAAACGGCCAGGCCTCCGGCCAACGGGTGGTGAGGAAATTGTAAACCAGATTCACTCCAATTGCGCCAAGTACCGCACCGGACATCGTGCCCCGGCCACCGACCGCCACCCATATCACAAACAGGATCGACCACTTGGCCGTCATGTACTCGGGCGTGACGATGCCCATCTGCGGTGTGTAGAGCATCCCGCCCAAGCCACCCAAGGCCGCGGCAAGGGCGAAAACAAACATCTTGAACATGTACGGCTTGTAGCCAAAGAAACGCAGGTTTGTCTCGTCGTCGCGCACCGCCACCAGCACCCGGCCAAGCCGGGTGTCCACGAGGAAGCGGCAGAGACAAAACACGCCAATCAAACAAACTAACGTGAGCATGTAGAGGCTGAACTTGACCCCGGGATCTGTCAGGGAATAACCGGCGACCGTATCGAAGTTTGTCAGGCCGTTGGTACCGCACAACTTCATGTCGTTTTTGCAGAACACCAACCAAGCCGCCACCGTGATCGCCTGTGTCAGAATTGCAAAATAGACGCCGCGCACACGACTGCGAAAACCGAAGTAGCCGATAAACGCCGCGACCAAGCCGGGAATGAACAGGCCCAGCGCCAACGTGGCCGGCAGACTGTAAAACGGTTTCCAGAACCATGGCACCGTCCATTGGGCCTCGGTCTCGCCCACACCAGCCGGGTAGACGACAAAGAGACAGCCGGGGATTTTCCAGCCACTGGCATCCACGGTGCCCGGGGGCCCGCCGTGGTGCGCCAAATACATCCCCATCGCGTAGCCGCCCAGCGCAAAGAAAAGCGCCTGACACAGGCTCAAAACACCGCAGTAACCCCAAATCAAATCCAGCCCGATCGCCGCGATGGCAAACGCCAGGTAACGGCCGAGCATGTTGACCGTGTCGATAGAGATCGTGCCTGAGAAATACAGCGCCGGGATGCCGATCAGCCCGAACAGGAACAGCGCCCAGACACAGAGCTCGTGGTTCGGCTTGTCCCTAAACATCAGCCAGCCTTCCCTTCGGCGGGAATAGCCCGGCCGGCTTGAATTGAATGAACGCCACCACGCAGGCCAACACAAAGACCTTGGCCCAAATCGCCTCGACGGTGAAATCGCCGAACTGCATCGGCTCGATCACCTTGGTCGCCACGCCGAGGCCCAGCCCGGAGCAGATCACGCCGAGCAACTCGCCGACGCCACCGGTCACCACCACGAGGAACGACTCGACGATATAGTTTTGCCCCATATCCGGTGTCACGCCCCCGATCAGCGTCAGCGCGTAGCCAGCCAGGCCGGCCAAGCCAGAGCCGAACGCGAACGTGTAGCTGTCGATGCGCCGCGTGTTGACGCCGAGGCTGTCCGCCATGTCACGGTTCTGCATCGTGGCACGCATCCGCAGACCAAGCTTGGTTCGGTTGATCAGCGTGTAAATCATCGCCACGCACAAAGCGCACAACGCGATGATGAACAGCCGGTTGAACGGCAGGATGACGTCCTGCACTACCTCCACGTTTCCGCGAAGCCAAGTCGGGCTGTTCACGCCGATGTTGTCACCGAAAATCAACCGAGCGGCCTGGATCAACAGGATGCTCACGCCCCACGTCGCCAGCAGAGACTCGAGCGGCCGACGGTATAGGTGCCGCACAACCGCGATCTCGATCAGCCAACCGACAAACGCCGCCGCCAGAAACGCAGACGGCAGCGCCACGACGTAATACCAGTTGAACATCCCCTGCGGCAGATAATTCACGAACAATTGCTGGATGACATAGGTGCTGAATGCACCAACCATCATCAGCTCGCCATGCGCCATGTTGATGACGCCCATCAGGCCAAAGGTGATCGCGAGGCCAAGCGCCATGATGATGAGAATCGAGCCAAGCGAGAGTCCCTGAAACACGTAGCCAACCCAGTTCACGAACGACTGATGGCTGTTGATCGATGTGACGGCCTTCTCGCACTGCTCTCGGGCCGCTTGGCCGTGTTTAGAAAACCCCTCGTCGCGCAGCATCTCCTCAAGCATCGGCAGCGTGCGCAGGCTGTTCATCTCAGCGAGTTGACCGGCGGCGGCCCAGCGTTGCTCCACTTGGTCAATCGGGACATCGGTGCCCAACCTGATCAGCAACAAACTTTCCTTGGCTGTAAATCGTATTTTTTCGTCCGTGTCGCTCTGCGCCATGTCCTCGAGGAAAGGAATCGCCTCAGCGTTGTACGGCGGCGTGCCGCTTTTCTTCACGGCAACTAGTCGCGACTCCCGATCCGGTGATGACAGTTTTAAAAGGAAGAGCGCGCTCCGGGCGGCCAGCCGCCCGGCCCTATCCGGACTGATGTCCTCCAAATCCAGAATGTCCGGCTTGGTTTGCTTGTCGTCGGCGCCCAACACCGGCTCTCCGGTCAGCGGGTGGGTCAACGGGGCCAGTTCATTGAAGTCCTCGTCCTCCTCCGTCTCCGTGCAGACGACAATCTGCCCGTTCCAGAGATAGACGCTCCCGGTGCGGTAATTCTCGAGGAACGCCTCGAGGCGAGAGTCGCCACTCTTGGCCAAGTCGAACAGCACCTGCTTGCGCGCGGCGGCATCGTCACCGGCGAGCTTGGCCATCTGCTCCAGCAGCGTTGCGTCGCCGATTGTGTCGGTAGAAGAATCAGCCGCCGCAACCGGTTGGTTGAGCGTCCAACCAGTCACGACGGCCATGAAAAAAGCCAAGCTATATCTCATTCTGTCTCAGGAGGAACTGCTTGAAAACAAGCCGGCCGAGAGGCGGTTCAGCAGATGGGTCGAATCAACGACCTTTAGAGCAATGAGCCAAAATTCAAGCCCAACTGCGAACCGCCAAAACCGATTAATTATCCCTTTTTCTTCGGCCCGCCGGTCGGTTTCGGGTAGTTCCCGTCCGTATGAAGGTAGCGGCTGTAGGAATCCGGCGACACAAGGCCGTCACTCTCCCACACGATCTTGAACTGGCCGTTCTTGAGGATCTCGCCAACGTACACCGGCTTTAGGGTGTGCTGGTTGGAATCGTGCATGCGCTTCTTGCCGCCCGGGGCATCGAACTCGAGTCCATAGACCGCCTGACGAACTTTGTCCACGTCGAACGTGCCGGCCTTCTCAACAGCGGCCTTCCAAACATACACACCGAAGTAGGCCGCCTCGATCGGGTCGTCGGTGACGCGCTTCGAGCCGCCTGGCAGGTTGTTCTTTTTGCAGTAGCTCTTGAAGGCGCGGACAAACTTGCGGTTGCCCGAGGATCTCACACTCTGGAAATAATTCCAGGCAGCCAAGTGACCGACCAGCGGCGGCACGTCCATCGCACGCAACTCGTCCTCCGCAACGGAGAAGGCCATGATCGGACAGTCGTCCGAGGACAATCCCTGATTGGCGAACTCCTTGTAGAAGGGCACGTTGCTGTCGCCGTTGATCGTCGAGAGCACGCAGGCGTTTCCGGCGGCGGCGAACTTCTTGATCTTGCCGACAATCGTCTGGTAGTCCTGATGGTGAAACGGCGTGTACTCTTCCATGATATTAGCCTCCGGCACGCCCTTGCTCAAAAGGAAAGCCTTGAGCACCTTGTTCGCCGTGCGCGGAAAGACGTAGTCGGTGCCGAGCAGGTAGAACTTCTTCATGCCCAACTCGCCCATCATGTATTCCGCAGCCGGGATGAGCTGCTGATTCGGGGACGCCGCCGTGTAGAACACGTTCAGCGACTGCTCCTCACCCTCGTATTGGACTGGGTAAAACAGCAACTGGTTGTATTCCTCGAACACCGGCAGGCACGACTTGCGACTCACCGAGGTCCAGCAACCAAACGTCACCGCAACCTTGTGCTGGTTAATCAGCTCCTTGGCCTTCTCCGCAAAGAGCGGCCAGTCCGAAGCGGGATCCACCACGACCGGCTCGATTTGCTTGCCAAGCACGCCGCCTTTTTTGTTGATCTCCTCGGCGGCCATGAGCACCACGTCCCGCAGGGAGGTCTCGGAGATGGCCATCGTTCCACTGAGCGAATGCAGGATGCCAATCTTAACCGTTTCGGCCGCCTGGCCAATCGGCTTGGCCAAGCCGAACACGCCGGCAAGAGCAAATACACCTATCGTTTTTATGTACTTATTCATAATGTATTCC
>JABGZB010000020.1 GCA_018674955.1 Verrucomicrobiota bacterium
CGCCCTTGGCCTCAAGCAGCGTGAGGTCGCGGCGGACGGTGGAAACCGACACATCAACCCTCTCCGAAAGCTCCTCAAGTGAGGCGAACTCCACTTTTTGGAGGTGCTGTTCTATCAGAAATTGGCGCTCTTCTGCCTGCATGTGAGAAATACTGGAAGATAGTGAAATTATTTGCAAGTATTTTGTTGACAATCTTTCAAATTGGGCCATTTTCCTTTCCGAGGAGCGATTTATGGCTGTTCAAGCTAATCCAGTTCACAGAGCCGTGGTGGAACATTTGGTTCGCCAGGCGGTTTATCAGCGAATGGGCAAACCGGTGCCGAGCACGGGTAATGCGCCCAGTCCGTTGGTGGTGAACATCAGCGCTCGCCACTGCCATCTCACGCAGGAGGCGGTGGAAGCCCTGTTTGGCAAGGGGCACCAGTTGACACCGATGAAGTGGCTGTATCAGGAGGGGCAGTTCGCGGCCGAGGAGGCGTTGACGCTGGTCGGCCCACGCAGCCGGGTGATCTCGAACCTGCGCATCCTCGGTCCGTGCCGGACGTTGAACCAGGTGGAGTTGGCGTACACCGACGCGATCGCGCTTGGCTTCGACATTCCGCTTCGAAAGTCCGGCAACATCGACGGCACGCCGGGTGGGATGCTGATGGGGCCGGAAGGGTTTTTTGAGATGCCCGATGGCATCATCCGCGCCGAGCGGCATGTGCACATGCACCCGGACGACGCGGCGCATTACGACGTAGCGGCCGGTGACCGGATGAAGTTGAAGATCGGCGGGCCGTGCGCGGTGACATTTGACGATCTGCTGGTTCGCGTGGATAAGAGTTTCAAACTCGAGGTACACATCGACACCGACGAGGGCAATGCGGTAGACCTCAAGCCGGACACGCCGTGTGAGTTGGTAAAATAATTTTTTCGTAAAACCCAAAAACATATTATGAGTGAAGCATTAGGAATGATCGAAACCAAGGGGTACGTTGGCAGTATTGAAGCCAGCGATGCCATGGTCAAGGCAGCCAACGTGAATCTGGTGAAGACCGTGCCAATCGGCGGCGGCCTCATCACTGTGTTGGCCAAGGGAGACGTGGGCAGCATCAAGGCCGCTGTGGACGCAGGCACCAACGCCGCGGCCCGGGTCGGCGAACTGGTCAGCTCGCATGTCATTGCCCGTCCGCACGATGACCTGTTGAAGGCGTTCAACAACCCAGCGGGCAAAGCAAACAAGTAACCGAAACGATTACGCAAAAAAACATCATGGCTGAACAAGCAATAGGAATGATCGAGTGCAAGGGCTTCTGTGCGTTAATGGAAGCCAGCGACGCCGCCCTCAAGGCGGCCAATGTCACGATGACCGGCTGGGACAAGGTCGGCAGCGGATTGGTGACCGGTTTTTACCGCGGCGATGTCGCTGCAGTGAAGGCCGCGACCGATGCCGGTGCCTCTGCGGCCGCCGACGTCGGCGAAGTGGTGAGCGTGCAGGTGATCCCGCGCCCTCACGAGGATCTCAAGGGATTGGGTGAGTGGCTGCAGTAAGCGTCCGCTTGGCCAAGCGCTTGGCTGAAATCGCGTGAAAATACTCATCGCCAACCTCGGGTCGACCTCGATGAAGTACCGCCTGTTTGATTTTTCAAGCGGCGACGGCGAGCTGTTGACGCGTGGCGGGCTGGAGCGGGTGAGCGACCACGCCGAGGCGATCGAGCAGGTGCTCGGCGAGCTTCGGGCGGGTGACTGGATCGTCTCCGAGGATGACCTCGCGGCGGTGGGCTTCAAGGCGATCATGGCCGAGGGACGCACCGGCTGTCTCGAGTTGACGCCGGAAGTGATCGACTCGATGGAGGCTTGCAACAATATCGCCCCGGCGCACAACCCGCCCTACATCCGGGGTATTCGGCTGTTTGCGGAGAAGATGCCAAGCGTGCCGCTGGTGGGGCTGTTCGAGACGGCGTTTTACCAGTGGGCACCGGAAGCCTCGATATGCTACGCGGTGCCGCAAAGTTGGCACGACGCGGGCATTCGCCGCTGGGGCTTTCACGGCGCAAGCCACAAATTCATCGCCGAGCGCTCAGCGGAACTGCTCGGCCGCGATGACGTGGCCCAGCGCGCCCGCAATCTTTACGTCGATGACGCCGGCTCGCCGGTGGACGGCCCGCCGTTGCGGGTGGTCTCCTGTCATCTCGGCGGCAGCTCGTCGATCACCGGCATCCTCAACGGCGCGGCGGTCGGCAACAGCATGGGCTTGAGCCCGCAGTCGGGCCTGCCGCAAAACAACCGCGTGGGCGACCTCGACTCAATGGCGGTGCTGCACATGATGCGCCGCGAAGGCCTGTCGATCGACGACGTCGAAAATGCGCTTTGCAACGAGGGCGGACTCAAGGGGTTGAGCGGCGGCCACAACGACATCCGCGACATCGTCTCGGAGGCCGGCTCCGGCAACGCGCAGGCCAAGCACGCGCTCGACGTGTACGTGCACTCGGCGCGGCACTGGCTCGGCTCATACCTCGCGCAACTCAACGGGCTTGATGCCCTCGTGTTCACCGCCGGCATTGGCGAGAATCGCGCCGGCATTCGCGCCGCGATCTGCGCGAACCTCGACCAGCTTGGCATCCGGCTCGACGCCGAAAAAAATGCGGCGGCCCAAGCCGGGGAAACGGTCATCAGCGCGGACGATTCACCGGCCAAGGTCATGATCATTCCGACCAACGAGGAACTGGTCGTAGCGCGCGAGGTGAAACGCTATCTGGACCACAGGCGAAACTGATTTTTTACCGTATAAAAAACCAAAACAAAAACTGATATGTCACAACAAGCAATAGGACTGATCGAAACGCGGGGCCTCGTGTCCCTGATTGAAGGAACCGACGCCATGCTCAAGGCGGCCAACGTTGAATTGTCCGGCCCGGTGCAGCAGGTGGGCAGCGCGCTCGTGAGCTCGTGCGTCACAGGCGATGTCGCCGCCGTCAAGGCGGCCACCGACGCCGGCGCGGAAGCCGTCAAGGCCATTGGAGGGGAACTCATCAGCGTGCACGTGATCGCGCGTCCGCACAGCGATGTCGGCACCATCCTGCCCAAGGCAGCCAAGAAATAAGGAGGCACCGGAATGTTTCTTGCCCGAGTAGAAGGGTCAGTTGTCGCGACCAAGAAGGATGAAGGACTGAGCGGCCGCAAGCTGCTGCTGGTTCGCCCTCAACTGGTTGACGAGAGTGATCCCTCCAAGTTTCGCCCCGGCAAAAACACCATCGTTGCGGTGGACTCTGTCGGCGCTGGCGAGGGGGAACTGGTGCTGTTCACCCAGGGCAGCTCCGCCCGGTTGGCGCCCAACATGAAGAGTGCCCCGGTGGACGCCGTGGTGGTGGGAATCGTCGATACCGTGGACGCGCTAGGCCAAGTGATCTACGACGCAAAGACCGACTCACAATCCTGAAGCCGCTTGGCTAAGCGGGCCGCAAACCGATAAAACGAATAAGACAAAATGGCAAACGCAGTAAATGAAGCACTGATACGCGACGTGATCGAGGACGTCCTCGGCCGCTTGGGCGGCAGCCCGGCGATCGTCACGGCGGCCCCCGTAGCCAAGCCGGCCGGTGACAACGGCTCGTGCGGTTGCCCGTCCAAGGTCAGTGGTGGCAGGGATTTTGGCGTGTTCCAAACCGCCGACGAGGCGTGCGATGCCGCGGCCAAGGCGTTCCAGCAACTGCGAGGGCAGGGCGTCGAGGCGCGCCGAAGGATCGTCGAGATCGTCAAGAGCTTGTGCGAGGAAAACGACGAGGAGTGGGGCCGAATCGAGCTTGAGGAAACGAAGATCGGCCGACTCGATCACAAGATCGAGAAGCTCCAAATCATCCGCGACGTGCCGGGGGTCGAGTGGCTCCGCCCCGACGGGCTCAGCGGCGACCACGGCATCACGCTCGAGGAATACACACCGTTCGGCGTCGTCGGCGCGGTGACGCCCTCGACCCACTCGATCCCGACCCTGGCCGGCAACATTGTCAACATCGTTGCCGCCGGCAACGCAGTCGTGTTCAACGCCCACCCGGCGGCAAGCCGCTGCGCCGCGTTGGCGGTGCGCAAATTCAACGAGGCGATCCATCGTGCCATCGGCATCGAGAACATCGCCACCATCATCGAGCAACCTACACTCGAATCGTTTGGCCAAATGTGCGCAAACGAAAACGTGCGCCTGCTCTGCGTGACCGGCGGGCCGGGCGTGGTAGACGCGGCGATGAAGACCGGCAAGCGCGCCATCTGCGCCGGACCGGGCAACCCGCCGGTACTCGTGGACGCCACCGCCGACATCGACCGCGCCGCGCGATGTGTGGTGCAGGGCGCCGCCTACGACAACAACCTGCTCTGCATTGGCGAGAAGGAGGTTTTCGTGCTGGACAGTGTTGCCGATGCGTTCATGTCCGCACTGGAAAAGCACGCCGCAGTCAGGCTCAACGGGGCGCAACTCGACGCGCTGACGCAGGCCGCGTTTGTGTTCCCGGAGGGGCAGGGCGCCGGCTGCGGCCACGCGGCGACGAACAAGGATTTCATCGGCAAGGACGTCCCGGTGCTGGCGCAGGCCGCCGGCGTGCGCGTGCCAAACGGCACGCAGTTGTTATTTGCCGAGACGGATGCGAACCACCTGTTTGTCGATGAGGAACAGATGATGCCGATGCTGCCGGTCGTGCGTGTCCGGAGCGTGGAGGAGGGCGTCGAGGCGGCCTTGAAGGCCGAGCATAACTACCGTCACACGGCGATCATCCACTCGCACGACGTGAACCACATGACCGCCATGGGCCGTGCGCTAGATACAACGTTGTTCGTCAAGAATGGGCCGAGCATGGCCGGGTTGGGCCTGGGCGGCGAGGGGTACTTGAGCTTTTCCATCGCCACGCCGACCGGGGAGGGCGTGACCAATCCGCGGACGTTTACCCGTGTGCGCCGCTGCGTGATGGTCGATAACCTGAGGATTTACTGAGTATGCGCCTGGCACGAGTCGAGGGCAACGTGGTTGCCACCCGCAAACATCCCAGCTTGGAGGGCTGGCGGCTGGTTGTGTGCCAACCGATCAACCTCGAGGGTGAGGACGACGGTACGCCGGTCGTTGCAATCGATCCGCATGGGGCCGGCATGCACCAGCGCGTGATCGTCTCGTCGGATGGAGCAGCGGCACGCTACGCCGTTGGCGATAATCGCAGCCCGGTGCGCATGATGATCAGCGGCATTATCGACAAAACGGAGGAGAATGCCGCATGAGACTAGGCAAGGTCATTGGGCGTGTGACGCTCAGCCAGATGATTCCCGCGTTCGAGGGCGGCCGTTGGTTGGTGGTCAACCCATACACGCGCGACCTATTCCAGAATGGTGACACGCCGCCGGACGGCCTGAGTGCCGAGCCAAGCTTGGTTGTTTTCGACGCGCTCGGCGGGGACGTGGGCCAGACGATCGGTTTCATTGAAGGCCGAGAGGCAGCATCGCCGTTCTCCGAGCCGACGCCGGTTGACGCGATCAACGCCGCACTCGTGGACACAGTATATCACGCACCCAAAAAATAATTTTACCACATGAAAAAAGTTTACAGCGCCAGAGACATTGAGGAACTACACCGGGGCGGCGGCTTGGGGAGTATCCCCTCCGACGCCATAATCACACCGTCGGCCCGCGACCGGATGAAAGAGCTTGGGGAGGACAAGGCTAAGCGCAACTGTAGCCCGACCAAGGGCGGGGGCAGCGACGGGGGCATCGATCAATCCGTCCGAGCCAACAGCCCGAAGGCCGACCTCGAGCGGCTGTTCAACTGCCCCGCAGTGCACGAGCTCAAGGAACAGATTTGCGAAGTCGGTCGCCGGCTCTGGCAGCGGGCCTACGTCGATGGCAACGGGGGCAATCTGTCGATCCGTCTCACGGAGGACGTCGTGCTTTGCACGCCGACGCTCGTGTCGAAGGGCTTCATGAAGCCGGAAGACCTCTGCCTCGTAGACCTCGACGGCAACCAGTTGGCCGGTGTGAAAAAGCGCACGAGTGAGATTTTGATGCACCTCTCGATCATGAAGGCGCAGCCCAAGGCCCGCGCGGTGTCGCATGCGCACCCACCGTACGCCACCGGCTTCGCCGTGGCCGGCGTGACGCCGCCGACCTGCATGATCCCGGAGATCGAGGTGTTCATCGGCCGCGTGCCGATCGCCCCATACGAGACCCCCGGCACACCAGAGATGGGCCGCAAAGTCGCCGAGCTCGTGGGCGAGCACAACACGGTGCTGATGGAAAACCACGGCGTCGTCTCGTGGAGCCACACCATCGAAGACGCCTATTTCAAGATGGAGATTGTCGAGGCGTACTGTCGCACGGTGATCGTGACGACGCAGCTCGGCGTGCAGCCGAAACAGTTTTCGCCTAAGCATCTTCAGGATCTGCTCAACATCAAAAAGACGCTCGGTGTTCCCGATCCGCGATTCGGGCTCAAGGAGTGCGAGCTGTGCGACAACGACGAATGGCGCCCCGGCGTCAGTTGCGCAGTGCCGGCAACCGGCGGCAACGCCAACAGCACACCGACAGATCCGCAGGCGGAAACGGTCGTCCAGGCGGTTACCGCCGAGATTATGAGTCGGCTCAAGGGTTGAGCCGTTGCGCTTGGCCAAGCGGCCCCTAAGATGAAATCACTCGACGCCAAGCTCGCCGACATCCGGGCCAACCCCGGCTCGAGCAAGGCGTTCATCATCGCCGACGCCAAGGATCCCGACATGGCGTTCGGAGTCAGCGCGCCGGGCCACCGCCGCTACCTTTCGGCCAAGGGCGCGCACCCGGCCCAGTTCTCGCCGGAACTCTGGGCGCGCGACGAGTTTGGCCACCGTAACCTTCCCGAGTTGCTAGACATTATCCGCGAGGTCGCTGAGCAGGGACTGGTGGACATCGTGTTGATGTCGGCGCACGTCAACGAGCAACTCACCATCAAGGAGGGGCTGTTTCGCGACTCGCACATCACGCCGGCCGCGCGTGCCAACGATGCCACCGATGTCTGGGCCGCGCGCCACGGCAACTATTTGAGCCACGCTGCGCAGCCGTTCCGCTCCGCGAGCATAGATCATATCCAGTGTGGTAAACTGGGCTGCGACCGCGATGGCGGTGAGTTCCCCGGGGCGAACCTTGGCCTCTACTCCGTCACCTATCTGAATGATCTCGAGCAGGACAAGCGCACAGTTGAGGCGTTCCACGCCTTCCGCGAGGAGGCTGAGCGGAAACAGTTCCGATACTTCCTTGAGGTGTTCGATCCGAACATCGAGAGCGGCATTCCGCCGGAGAAACTCGGCGAGTTCATCAACGACCAGATTCTGAGGACCCTTGCGGGCATCGCCGAGGCAGGTCGGCCGGACTTCCTTAAAATTGTTTATCACGGGCCGCGGTTGATGGAGGAGATTTGCCAATACGACCCGAATCTCATCGTCGGCGTGCTCGGCGGCAGCGCTGGGACGACGTACGACGCCTTTCGTTTGCTGCACGATGCCAAAAAATACGGCGCGCGAGTGGCGCTCTACGGGCGCAAGATCAACAACGCCGAGCACCAGTTGGCGTTCATCGAGTTTTTGCGATTGATCGCCGAGGACACAATCGGCCCTGAGGAGGCTGTACATGCCTACCACGGCGTGCTTCAAGGGAAGGGGATCACGCCCAAGCTCTCGCTGGAGCAGGACTTGGAGTTGACCGAG
>JABGZB010000219.1 GCA_018674955.1 Verrucomicrobiota bacterium
AAATCGACCTCGCGCAAATCGTCGATCACTTCGGCCTCCCGTTCAAGCGCATCGAGCAGCGGCTTGGCCGTCTGCCGCACCCTGATCATCGGACTGCGGTAAATGCGGTCGAAGTTGCGGCCATTCAAAAACTTGGCCAAGCTCTTGGCCTGCTCATGGCCAAGCAGCGACAGCTCCATGTCGATACTGCCCCCGAAAACCTGATGGTACGCCTCGTCGACTTCGCCGTGGCGGACGAGATGCAGGCGTGTCGGTTGTTCCCTGACGTACATGCGTTGCGCCAGTTTCAACCCTCAGCGATCGCTGCTTTTTGCAACTCCAGCAGTTCGGCAACGCCCTTGCGTCCATGTGCCAACATCGTGGTCAGTTCAACTTCGGTGAAAGTGTTCTTCTCGCCGGTGCCCTGCAATTCGATGAACTCGCCGTTGGCGTTCATGACGAGGTTCATATCCACCTCGGCGGCGACATCCTCGACGTAAGGCAAATCCAAAATCGGCACGCCACCCACCACGCCAACGCTCACGGCGGCAATCGGCGAAACGATCGGGTCGCACAACAGCAACCCGTCCGCCTGCAGCTTGGCCAAGGCCAGTGACAATGCCACGTATCCGCCGGTGATCGACGCCGTGCGCGTCCCGCCGTCAGCTTGAAGCACGTCGCAGTCAATCCAGATCGTGCGCGAACCGAGCTTGACCATGTCCAACGCGGCCCGCATCGAGCGGCCAATGAGGCGCTGGATTTCCTGCGATCGCCCGTCGATCTTGCCCTTGGTAATGTCGCGCCGTTTGCGGTCGAGCGTCGAGTACGGCAGCATCGAGTACTCGGCAGTGAGCCAGCCGCCCTCGACGTTCTGCATTTTCATCCAGCGCGGCACGGATTCCTCGACTGTGGCGCTGCAAATAACGCGAGTGTCGCCCCACTCGATCAACGTCGAACCTGTGGCGTACGGGGCAATGCTGTTTTTGAAATTAACCGTGCGGAGTTGATCCACCGCGCGGCCGTCCGGTCGTTGTGTTGTGTTTGAGTCTCCCTCGCTCATGGCCGCGCAAGCTACCGCCACCCGCCCACCAACTCAATCCTGATCGCACAAATCAGTGATAATGACGCGGATGATCCCCGGCGACATCGCGGTATTTTGTCGCAAACTCAATGCACGCGCCGGTGTCGAGTTGCCCGACGCAGCCCCGGTACATCTCCTGCCAAGGCGTCTGGTGCCGAAGCTCCGGTGGCGTGTAATTTTCACGCCGCTTGGCCAATATCTCGCCGGACACCAGCAACTCGACCCGGCACTCGTTCAAATCCACCCGAATCTCGTCGCCGGTCACGAGCAGGGCCAGGTTCCCGCCCGCCGCCGACTCGGGCGCAATGTTCAAAATGCTCGGGCTGGCCGCAGTGCCGCTTTGCCGTCCGTCGCCCATCGTCGGCAGCGTGTGAATGCCCTGCTTCAACATCTCGTCCGGCGGCTGCATGTTCACCACCTCGCCGGATCCGGGATAACCGATCGGCCCGCAGCCGCGAATCGCCAACATGCACGAGTCGTTGATCTCGAGCGACGGATCGTTGAGCCGCTCGCGATAATCCTCCGGCCCCTCGAACACGATCACGCGCGACACGAACACATTTTCATTCCCCGGCTCGGCCAGATACCGAGCCCGGAACTCGTCGCTAATGACGCAGGTCTTGATCAGCGCCGCGTCGAACAAGTTGCCGCTCAACACCAAAAACCCGGCCTGCTCTTTCATCGGTTTTTCGTAGGCGTAAATCACCTCACGATCCGGTTCCGGCACGTCCGCTTGGTTTTCCGCCACCGACTTGCCACTCACCGTCATCGCGTCGCCGTGAAGCCTCCCCGCGCCGAGCAACTCGCGAATCACGCCCGGAATGCCGCCCGCACGATGGAACGCCTCGCCGAGGTACTTGCCGGCTGGCTGGCAGTTGACGAGCAACGGCACGTCGTAACCGATGTCCTGCCAATCCTGCAGGCTCAACTCCAGCCCCAAGTGCCGCGCGATGGCGGTCAGATGAACGGGACAATTCGTGGAGCCGCCGATGGCTGTGTTGACAACGACGGCATTCTCGAATGCCTCGCGAGTCATCACCTTGCTCGGCGTCAAATCTTCGTGAACCATGTCCACAATTCGTTTACCGGTGCGATACGCCATCTGGCCGCGCTCGCGGTACGCCGCCGGGATCACCGCGCAACCCGGCAGGGACATGCCCAGCGCCTCGGCAAGTGAATTCATCGAGAGTGCCGTGCCCATCGTGTTGCAATGCCCCACGCTGGGCGACGAGGCGGCCACTTGGTCGAGCATTTCCTCGAACGTGATTTCACCCTCGGCCATCAGCTTGCGTCCCTCCCAGATCATCGTGCCGGAGCCGGCCAACTCGCCGTTGTGCCAGCCGTCAAGCATCGGGCCACCGGACTGCACGATCGCCGGCAGGTTCATCGTCGCCGCCGCCATCAGGCAGGCCGGCGTGGTCTTGTCGCAACCGGTCGTCAGCACCACGCCGTCGAACGGATAACCGTGCAGCACCTCGACTAGGCCCAAATAGGCCAGGTTTCGATCGAGCGCGGCGGCCGGCCGGCGGCAACTCTCCTGAATCGGGTGCACCGGGAACACAAACGGAATGCCGCCGGAATCTCGAATACCGGCCTTGACGCGCTCAGCCGTCTCGATGTGCCCACGGTTACAAGGAGTGATGTCACTTCCGACCTGGGCGATGCCGATGATCGGCTTGCCCGCACGCAACTCCTCCGGCGTGATGCCGTAATTCAGGAACCGCTCGATGTAAATAACCGTCCCATCCGGATGTGCCGGGTTATTGAACCACTCCTCGCTGCGAAGCCGCTTAGTTGCTTTTTTTGAGTCACTCATGTGCTTGTAACCGTAAAGCATAGCCCCCCGTTTGCCAACAGCCCTCAGGACACCCGCCCTCCGAACCTAACGCTTGAGGACGGGTTGGAACTTGCCAAGCGCAGCGCTCTAGGTGAGATTTCTGCGCATGTTCAGTCTTTCGGAAAAGTCTGCTGTCGTGACCGGCGCGGGATCGGGCATTGGTAAAGCGATCGCTCTCGCATTGGCCAAGCAGGGTGCTTTTGTCGATGTTCTCGAGGTTAACATTGAGGCCGCCAACGACACGGTCGAGCAGATCCGCTCCGCCGGTGGCCAAGCGGATGCTGTCGAGTGCGACGTATCGAATCACGGCCAGATGCAGGAAGTTTTTGAGAAGCTTGGCAACGACCGCGGCGGGCTAGATTGCCTTGTAAACAACGCCGGCATCGCGCACGTTGGGAACATCACGAACACCAGCGAGGAGGACTTTGACTGTGTGATGAGTGTGAACTTGAAGGGCGTGTTCAACTGCCTCAAGGGCGGTGTCCTGCAGATGCTCAAGAGCGGCGGCGGCGCGATTGTCAACATCGCCTCGACGGTCGCGACGATGGCAATCAACGATCGACTCGCCTACAGCACTAGCAAGGGCGGTGTGCTTGCGATGACCTACTCGGTAGCCAAGGATCATCTGAACGACAACATCCGCTGCAACGCGATTTTGCCGGGCCGCATCCACACGCCGTTCGTCGATGGCTTCATCGCGGAGAATTATCCGGACAACCAAGCGGACATGTTCAGGAAACTTTCCGAGTACCAGCCAATTGGCCGCATGGGCACACCGGCGGAAGTCGGCGCGATGGCGGTGTTCCTCTGCAGCGACGAGGCATCGTTCATCACCGGTGCCCCATTCCCCGTCGATGGCGGGACGCTGTACGTTCGTTGATTCACCAAAATGGCGAGGCTCTCCCCCAACATCGCCCTGAACGCCGAAGCCCTGCTGCAGAAAGCTGCCGAGCAGACCGGCTTGTCCGACTTTGG
>JABGZB010000220.1 GCA_018674955.1 Verrucomicrobiota bacterium
ATGTCGAGGCAAGCGGCGGCGACCGGGCCGGCGAAGCCGTGCGAAAACTGCTCGCCCATCCCGCGGCCCGCGGAGGCGAGGCATTGCAGGAGGCCAGCACATTGCTGGTGCACCTATCGGGGGAGGAAATGTCGATGGCGGAGATTGTCGCCGTGACCGGCGCAATCGGTAGCCACGCCACTACTACCAACTTCGTTGTCGGGGCTTCCGGGCCGGGCCGCGAGGGTGCCGGGCTGCAAGTGACCGTAGTCATCGCTCACGCCGCCAAACTCGCCAAAGCCGGGCAGGAGCAATCCAAGGCGCATCCCGACTCGACCGGGCAATCACCCGACCTCGGTTTTTCCGGTATCTACTCCGCGTCGGACACCGGCAGTTATCTCGACTTGGGAAAGGACATCGGTGGCACATCTCGCGGTGGTTTTGCCTACACGCCGCCAGCCCCGCCAGCGGATGCATTGACACCCGAATGCCGGGAAGACCTCATCCGGGTTGCGGCCAAGGAGGAGCCGAACCGAAAAAAACGGCAGAAAATCGTTCAGGAAATGTTGCCTCTCGAGATCGTTTCCAAGGGCCGGTTCGAGAAAAGCGAACCAACTATTCACAAGGGCGAGGATCTCGATCAACCCACCTACATCCGGCGCGGAGCGATCCTGAACTGACCGCGCTTGGCCAAGCCGTGCCGCCGCCGGGTCGCAACTTCAGCGTTTGCTCAAGGGGATAACCGTGAAAAGACACAACCCTTCCGGAACGGCCCTCAAAATAAACAAAAAAATATTAATTTTTTGTGGTGTTTTGGAAGTTCTTTGATACGTTTCCCCGCCTCGCTTTGCCCGAGGCTACTGGAACCGGCTGATTTGAGGCAAAAAAGTGAGGCTGAAACCTACCTTAAAAAGTGGCAGTAAAAAGAAAAGTCGCAACAAAATCAGTGAAAACCGCAAAAAAAGCGGTGAAAAAGGAGGTCGCTAAGAAAGCACCAGCTAAAAAAGCTGTGGTGAAGAAGCCGCGCGCGCGCAATAATCACAAGGTGGGTGCGGCCACCACGGCGGCCGTTTTGGGTTTGGCTGCTACGCCAGCCAAGAGAGCGGCCCAAAAAAGAAAGGAAACCAAGCTGGCCACCGGCGGGAAATGGGGGAAACAAAAACAGCTTTTGCTAGGACTTCGGGACAGGTTGACTGACCAGCGTAACGGCCTTGCCAAGGAGTCCGCCAGGGAGATGGAAAGCTACGGCGTCCACATGGCCGACTCCGGCACGGACAATTTCGACCGGGACTTCAACCTGAGTCTGCTCTCAGCGGATCAGGATGTGATTTACGAGATCGAGGAGGCTCTCAAGCGAATTGAAAGAGGAACCTACGGCATGTGCGAAATCACCGGGAAAGCCATACCGCAGACCCGCCTGAACGCCATACCGTGGGCACGGTTCCGAGTGGACGCCCAGACTGAACTTGAACAGCACGGCATACTGCAAAACCGCTCACTGGGGCAGTTGGGCACCATCACATCGCCGGCTGCCTCAACCAAGGGCAGGACTGAAAAAGAACTTCCAGAAACCAAAACAAAGAAAGATTAATTATGGCAAGGGAAACAGTCATTCTAGAATGCACGGAAGCCAAGGGCGAGGGCAAGCCAGTGTCCCGTTACATGGGGCAGCGCAACAAGAAAACCCAGCCCGACCGGCTGGAGATGAAAAAATACAACCCCAACCTGCGTCGCCACACGGTGCATCGCGAAATTAAGTAATATGCCAAGGAAGAAGGACAAAAAAAAACGAGACTCGAACCAAAAGCGTCCGCCACGCCCAAAGCCCGTCATCGATTTCACCGTCGATCAGTTGAACTACCGCAACACCGAGTTGCTGCAGACATTTGTGACTGGCCACGGGCGCATACTGCCGCGCAAGTACACCGGGTTGCCGGCACATTACCAGCGCCGCATGGCCAACGCCATCAAGCAAGCCCGCACGTTGCTCCTGATGAAGTAACCGACTTTGAAGCCGCTGCGCCCGGAAAGGATGCGGCGGTTATTCGTGCCAGCCAGGGCCTAATGGATTGCACTAACCAAAGCACACTTGGCCAAGCGCTTGCCAGTCACGCCAATTGACTTACGCGCTTCTCATATTTTCTGTAATTGCCGCGGCACTCACGGTGCTGTGGGTCAAGCCGTCCGACCCCAACAAGCTTAAGCTGCTGATCGCCTTCAGCGGCGCCTACCTGCTCTCGATTACCGCACTGCACCTGTTGCCGGAAGTGTTCATCGGCGATGATCGGGGGGCGTATTTTGGAGCGTTCGTCCTGGTCGGTTTTTTTATCCAAGTAATGCTCGAGTACCTCTCGGGAGGCATCGAGCATGGCCACGAGCACACTCACAAGCATAGCGGGTTGCCGATTGGGTTGATGATTGGCCTATGCCTGCACGCGTTCCTTGAGGGCATGCCGCTGGGTGGCGGGGATGCCGGGCACAGCCACCACGGCCACGAGCATAGCCACGGCCACGGTGCCGAGCCGTTGTTGCTGGGGATTGTTTTACACAAGTATCCCGTTGCCATGGTGTTCCTTGCAACGCTGCTCAACAGCGGCTTGGGCAAGCCTAAGGCGTTCGGGCTGCTGGCGATTTTCGCGGCCATGGCACCGCTGGGCACGCTGTTGAGTGGTGTTGAGGTGGTTGGCCAATTCCAACGTGAAAGCCTCGCGATCGTTATCGGCATATTCCTGCACGTCTCGACGACGATCCTCTTTGAGAGCAGCGAAGGACATCGCTTCAACGCCTACAAAATAATGGCCATCGCCGCCGGCTTGGCCTTGTCGGCAGCTAGCATGCTGCTGACCACCCACTGACGCTCGCGCTTACGGCTTCGGCTTGCGGGCGGCGCGTCGTGGTTTTCCGGCGCGGAAAAGCTCAAGTTGTGGCTCGCGCAGCATCCCGTGCGCCTTGAGCACCCGGATCAACTGCAGCACATCGGAGCGCTGGTAGTTGCGGTTTTTCTCCACGGCATCGATCACGGCGGAGAGCACCGCCGGAAACTCAATCACCCCGTCGACCCCCTTGCCTCGGAGGTGCTCCACGCTTTCGCGCCGCAGTTTTTTTGAGGCCGGCAGCGACGGCGCGACGAGTATCTTGAGAAAAATGGTATCGGCACCGAACACCGCCTCCGCCGCTTTTGCGGCGGCAGGCTGCGCGAAGCGGAAAATCTCCGGCGAGTTGACCATCACCGCCGGGCTGAACGTCTCCGTGTGCCAGCCTTTCACGGCAAAAACAGCGCGGGGAATGTGCTTCAAGTCAGCCGGCCGCAGCTCGAACGGCAGGGTGGCTTTCGACTCAGTCGCCGCCGGGTGGGAGGCAAAAAAATCGATGTGCGAGTCGTGCCGGCGCGACGGCGCAACAAACTTGCGCCCCTGCTGCACCAGAAACCCGCTGGCCTCAAGGAACTCACGAACAATCGTTTCACTGATAGCAGACATTATTTTAACGCAGTCTTGATGGTTGCCTTTGGCACGTCGATCCCAAATTTCACTTGGCCGATTTTTTGGGCCAGCACGAACTTGACTTCCCCGGCGCTGACTTTTTTGTCGAGCTTCATTGCGGCGAACACTTTGGCCAACTGCGGCTTGGCTAAGCGCACCGAGGTCGGCAGGCCGGCCCGGGCGAACAGCGCCTCGATGCGATCGACTTCCGCTTGGCCAAGCCCGAGTACGTCGTGCGAGATTTTCGCCGCCGCCACTTGGCCGATCGAGATCGCCTCGCCGTGCAGGTATTTTCCGTAACGCGAGACGGCCTCGATCGCATGGCCGATGGTATGGCCATAGTTCAGAATGGCGCGCAGCCCGCTCTCTCGCTCGTCCTCCGCGACGACGTTAGCCTTGATTTGGCAACTGCGCGCGACGATGTGTGCCAGCCCCTTGGCGTCGAGCCGCAGCAACTCCGGCAGCGTGCGCTCGAGTCGGCGGAACAGCGCTGCGTCGTCGATGATCCCGTACTTGATCACCTCGGCTAGCCCGGCGCGCAGCTCGCGCTTGGGCAACGTCTTGAGCGTGTCGAGGTCGCACAGCACGAGTCCTGGCTGGTGAAATGCGCCGACCAGATTTTTGCCTGCCTTGAGGTTCACGCCGACCTTGCCGCCGACGGAGCTGTCCACTTGGGCGAGCAATGTCGTCGGCACTTGCACGAAGCCGATGCCGCGCAGGTAGCTGGCTGCGAGAAAACCGGCCATGTCGCCTACCACGCCGCCGCCGAGCGCCACGATGAACGAGCTGCGTTCGAGTCGGTGCTGGGCCAGTTTGTCGTAACAGGCTTGGATTGTTTTCAGGCTCTTGGCCGTCTCGCCAGCGGGCACGCGAATCTCCACAGGCGCAAAGCCGGCTTGGCGCAGCGAGGTCAGCGCCGCCTTGGCGTAGAGCGGCCCCACGGTGCGATCGGTCACCACCGCGCAGCGTGCCCCCAGTTTGAGTCGGCGACACTCGCCGCCCAGTTGAGGCAGCAGGCCGTTGCCAATCTTGATGGAGTAACTGCGATCCTCGAGGGGTACTTTGACCGTTCGCATGCGCGGGAAGATACGGACGGGAGGCCACGGGCCAAAGCCCAAAACGTTCAGTCTGCGAAAATGAGGCGGCCGCGCCGCACCGGTTCGGCGCCGCCGTCGAGTCGCAGCGAGAGGTCGGGGAGGATTTCCTCGACCCTGCCGGCGACGATCAGTTGGGCGTCGTCGCGCTCACCGGCGGTCTCTTCCCAGATTTCCACCTCACGCCCGATTACGCAGCTGCGGCGTACATAATCGGCGTGCAACGCGCCCGGCCCGTGCTCGAGTAACTGCGCGTGCCGCTTGGCCAAGCTCTCGAGCAACCGGGCCAGTATCGTGGGGAGAGTGATGAGTATGTCCGGCGCTAATTCGCGCAGACTGCCCGGCGGTTGGACGAACTTGCCGCTGGGCAACTCCGGCGTGGTGGCGACGTTGATGCCGATGCCGAGTACGGCGTGCTCGATGCAGTCACCCTTGGTCAGCGTCGAGGTGATCACGCCGGAAACCTTGCGGTTGCCAAGCAGCACGTCGTTGACCCACTTGATGAGCGGCGTTTGGCCAAGCGCGTCGAACGGGCCAAGCGCATCGACCACCGCGAGGCTCGGCAGCATGCTCAGGCCAAGGCCAAGTTCGTGCGCCGGGCGGTTGGGCGAGAACAGCGCCGTCAAGTGCAAGTTGCCCTCGAGCGCGCGCCACGGTCGTCCCCGGTTGCCGTGAAAGTTGTCGCCGGTCATGGCGAGACAGGCGAAAGGTGTGGCTTGTATGGCATCGGTTTGGAGCAGTTCGCGTAGACCATCCACCTGTGACACGGCTGAGTGGCCAGTAGCCATGATTTGCCGCCATGGCGACGGGGCGGGCCGGCGAACAATCTGCGCTTGGCTAAGCCCGCCAACGGCCTGCCAAGTGCGGCGGGTGCCGTTGGTCAGCCTAGAGAGATCGGTTGCTTCCCAGCCGGCTTGGCCGTCGGTTTCGGCGAAGCCTCGCAGTGCCTCCGGGCAATCTGTGATGATGAGCGATTCGGGAATCTCCATCCGCGCCGAGGGTGACCTTGGTCAGGCGCGGGCAAAAGAAAAATCAGGCTGGAGCAGCCGGGACGCTTGCCCTACAGTCCGGCCATGCAGCGTTGGATGTGTCCCTTGCTCCTAGTCGCGATAGTTTTTCTGTCTTGGCCAAACAGCTCCCCCGCACCGATTATTTTCCGGCCTGGCGAAGGCTGGTCGTACGAGAGCCTCAGCGGCGGCGGCGGCGGTTGGCGTCGCGCCAACGCCAAGGATCAGCTCGCGGTGGCGAGGGATGCCTTCGCGGCGGAAGACTGGAAAACCGCATTCAAGGCGGCTCAGCGCACGGTGGTAGACTGGCCGTTGTCCGAGTACGCGGCAGAGGCTCAGTTGCTGCTTGCCCAGTCATACGAAAAACGGGGCGACGACAAAATGGCATTTGCCGAGTACCAAAACCTACTGCGTATTTATCCCCATAATGTCGATTTCGAAGATATTCAGTCCCGGCAGTTTGCGATCGCCACGCGGTATCTGAACGGCCAACGATTTAAGCTGTGGCACCGCATTCCGTTTTACAAGTCGATGAAAAAGACGGTGGCCATGTTCCAAGACATCGTGATCACCGGCCCATTCAGTACCGTGGCGCCCAGAGCGCAGATGAATATCGGTCAAGCTTGGATCAATAAGGCGCGCGGCTTTCAGTTCTCACAGAATGAAAAGCATAAAAACTATCGCATGGCGGTTCGGGCTTTCGAGAAGGCGGCCGACCAATACCACGACCGACCCGACATCGCCGCCGGGGGATTGTTCGCCGC
>JABGZB010000221.1 GCA_018674955.1 Verrucomicrobiota bacterium
CAAAAAAGTACGTGAGAAGCTTCAAGCCCGGCTGGATGTTCCCGTTGAGTTGGCGATGCGCTATCAAAACCCGCGGATCGAGAAAGCTATCGACAACTTGCTGGAGCACGCAGTTGATGAAATTCTTTTGATTCCGTTATTTCCGCACTACGCAATGTCCAGCTACGAAACCGCAGTGGAAAAAACCAGAACCGTTCTCCACCGCAAAGATCCCAGCGTAAAACTGGTCGTTCAACCACCGTTCTTTGATCAACAGGACTATATCAAAGCCTTAGCAGTAAGCGCACAGGAGACACTTGACCGGGGATACGACCACCTTCTTTTCAGCTTCCATGGTCTCCCGGAGCGGCATCTAAAAAAAGCCGACCAAGGCGGCAACCATTGCCTAGTAGCTAATAACTGTTGCTCGGGAAATCATCCAGCGCACCGCAGCTGCTATCGTGCCCAGTGCTTCAAAACCGTCGAGGCTTTTGTGGAAGCAGCTGGAATTCCGCGGGGGAAATACTCGGTTTCTTTCCAGTCACGGCTTGGTCGAGATCCATGGATAAAACCTTATACAGATGCTGAGCTAACTAGATTTGCAAAGCAGGGGATTAAGCGCATGCTCGTGATCTGCCCAGCGTTTGTCAGTGACTGCCTGGAAACACTTGAGGAAATCGGTATCAGAGAAAAAGAAAGTTTTCTTAAAGCCGGAGGAGAAAGCCTTGACCTCATCCCCTGCTTGAATGAACACCCGCTTTGGTTGGATACCCTGGAGGGTATGATTCAAAACTTCCTATCCCAAAGCCACCCATCGCAATCTAAGAGTGAGTCGCTACAATCTGACGATTGATTTGACTTCCCATTATCCACTCAAGTAGAAACCCCACAGTCATTAGCCCAAAAACCATAAGACCAAAGAATAAAAATGTATTCAACACTATCCAACCTACACCATTATCTGGCATACGCCACCTTGCTCCTTGTGGCGCTTTTTACAGTCTACTCCCTATGGGGATGGAAGACAGGGCGGGAGTTCCTGGCAAGGGACAAAAAGTTGGGACTATCCGCTATGCTGGCCACCCACATTCAGTTCACGCTTGGCTTGATTTTGTATTTTGTGAGCCCAAATGTACAACTGGCGTTTAAGGATTTCGGCCTCGCAATGAAGAGCAGCAACCTCCGCCTCTACGCCCTCGAGCATCCGCTAGTCATGCTGATCGCCCTAGCGTTGATAACGGTGGCACGGGCCAAGACAAAAAGAAGCGACTCCAACTCAGCCCACAAGACGAACTTTATCCTGTATTCCATTGCCCTGCTACTCATCCTCTCCCGCATCCCGTGGGCCAAGTGGCCTGGGCTATCGTAAGACACGCCGACCAGCAAACCCAAGCTCACTGTCCATGGTTCCAGTCCTGGGAAAAATCCCGACCCCGGATGTAATTGCCTACCTTGACAAACTCGGTGTGACCGTCCGCAAATAGGATCGGTTCCCCGTCAGCCCCATGCGGGTCTGTCTTGTCGGGATAGTTGTTGACCGCTCCCGAACCACCGTAATCAGCCTGGCGAATGAGCCACACAATGCTTGGGTTCGCCTTGGTTCCCTTTTTGCCGAAGGACGGGGTCTTGTAAACATAAGTCTGAACGGAAGAAAGAGTCTTTAGGATAGTAGGCGCCTTCCAGGTTCGACCGTTCCAGGCGCGCATTGTGGTGGTCACACTGTTGTCCCCGCCCATGAAGGCCCACGGCTCATAGCTGTGCCCCGGGCTTCGGTCCTTCGTGGCGGCCATCACCCGCAGATCCTTCACCTCCCTCTTTCCCAGATAGCGGGAATTACTCTTGGGGATAAAGTCCCGTTTGTCCTCCGCGCGAATGTAGTTCCGGGTGGACGGACAAATAAATAGATCCTTGTCGGGAATGAACTCCGGGTAGAGCCAGTTCAAGTTGTCATCTCCGGGGCTCTCGCATCCGGTGAGCCGGCCCAGGCTGTCATCGTCCGCATACATCTGGGAGCCCAGTCCCATCTGCTTGAGATTATTCATGCAGGTGATGATCCACGCCTTGCGCTTGGCCAAGGAGAGTGCCGGCAACAGCAGCGACGCCAGGATCGCGATGATGGCGATCACCACCAGTAGTTCAATCAAGGTGAATCCCTTACGCATGTTTACTTGATGGTAATGGCCACGTCATCGATGAACCAGCCGGACTGCGGGCCGATGTCCTGCCCGTCGTCGCTTGAGAAGCTGAATTCGAGCCTTATCTTTTGCCCAAGAGCTCCAGCTGGAATCTTGCCTTTCTCGAGGCGCCATTGCTTAGCCTCACCGCCACGAAGCCAGATTGGATTATCGAGCAGATATTCGCCATCCTCATCCAGGATCATCACCTGGCACCAATCGTACAACTCACCCTCAACCGCCGGTTCACAATCGCGGTAACTCCAGAATTCAAGGCGTGCGTTGTCCACGCCGGTCAGGTCGATGACCGGGGAGACCAGATAAACGTCCGTATAGTCGTCGTAGTCCTTGGCCAAGCCGGTCCCGTAGGCGCGAGTCGGGCTGTGGGCCTCACCCGGGCCGTTGGTTGGTTTGCCAAGTTCCCACTCGGTGCCGCTCTCGCCCGGGTCAGAAGTAGACCAACCTGGTGCGCCCGACTCGAAATCATCGAAGAATAGAGGCGGAGACTCGAGTTGAGCCACACGATAAATCGCCGAGGCGCCCAGGCCGGTATCGGTGAACGAG
>JABGZB010000222.1 GCA_018674955.1 Verrucomicrobiota bacterium
ACCATCTGGAAACTCATCAACCCCAGTTGGCCGTCATCCAGTTCGTTGACGTGGGCCTGGATCTGCACCGTTGCCCCGACTTCCGTAGAAGCGAGCAGTTCCACAAAATAGGATAAGGAGTCCGCTGTCTTGGCTTGGGTGACGGCGACGATTCGCTTCAATTTTAACCCGGCCTTGGCCGCGAGTTCCTGGTCTAGGAGGAATCCGGCCAAGCGCTTGGCCAACGGTGAATCGGTTATGACCAAATTCAACTCAGCACTCTCCGAGGTGAACGCAGCAATATTAGCGTCACCCACTTCTGGCTGCTCGACTGGCTGAAGAGGAACGACCGTAACTCCCAACTCCGATTGTGTGAACGCTGTGAGCACTTCGCTCTTGTAGGTCTTTGGGTTCATCCCCACTTCAACATACAACATCGCCGTCTCACCTTCCGATGTCGCAATTCTCAGGAAAAGCTGCTCGGTTTCCACTCCCGCTTCCACACTGGAAATCACGTCAACCAGTGACCAGTTTTTTTCGGTGCGCGCATTCAGTTCAGCCAGTGCGAACTGGGCGGAATTGACGAATCGATTCGCATCGGGGATTCCCTGTTCGACGAGCAAGCCAGCATCCGTCTCAAACCACTCTGTGCTCATCGGCACCTCCCAGCGGTCGTCCACGTTTATGTTTGTTACGAACTGGGCACCCGGAATCCCTGCCCCAATTACTTTACCGTAAACGGAAACCGGTTGCCCCTGCTCGTTGTCACCCCGCAACTCGATCAGATAAGTCGGAGCAAATATGGGCGGCAAAAACTCGACAATGGATGCCACGGTGGATCCCTTAATTGAGCGCCCCTTAGAGGCCAACTTCGCCAGTACAATGTCGGCCATGTCTTTGGCCAACTCTCCGCTTGGCTCAAGTGGTTTGCCCCCACTGTGCCCGAACGGTTCCGGAGAGGCCAGCGCCTTCGGGATTAGCTGAATACGGTAAAACAGGTTATCAGGCCGGTTGTTGCGGGAGTCAGTCCACTGGATAATTTCGCCCGTTCCCTCGATACTCTCAACCGTTTTCCAACTGACCAAGTCGGCTGATGACTGTACCGACACGGTGTAGTTGTTCGCCCCGAAAAACTGTATCTTCAGCGGTGAGTCCGACTCCGGGCCGAGGAAGATCGGAGGGAGCGCAAATATCGGTGGGAGGCCCCCCACTACGTTATCGCCGGGGTTCACGTGTATCAAATAACGCTCGTTGGCGGCAGCAACGATCGGGCGCTTGGCCAAGGCCGGTTGGCGTAAGATACTCAGTTCGTAGCCCGACTGTCCCTCCTTGACCGGTAGCGACTGGGCAAGGTACACCAGCGTGTGTCCGGTAACCTCATTTCGCTGCACGCGAAACAGCTCCGGATCAGCTCCCTCGAGTGAAATCTCCGAGCCGGTGCTGTCGGAGAATACCACGCCATACGGCGTCCACGAGTCGAGATTCAATCCGCGCCCGACCGGATCAGCCGGATCGTAAAAAACATCTTTCGGTACCTCGACGGAATACTCGATCAGTTCCTCGGGCAAAAACGCCGGCGAGTCGGCACTTGGCTTGAGCGTCAACTTATGCCCAGTATCACCTGCCGTCATGAGGATCGCGCCCTCCTGCCCCTTGGCCACGGTGTACCTGCGGGAAATTAGCTCGATCGGCGATGCAACACCCCATTCCGACAGTGAACGAAACCGGATCGTGTTGTCGGCGGGATCGATCGACCAGATGCCATGGCCGTCGCTGGTCACAGATATCAGCAACGGATACTGCGAAAAGAACCGGCCCTCAGGGGAGATGTATAGGACGACTTCCCTACCGATCGAGTCGGTTCCCTTCCACACTGCAGATTCCTCGAAAAACTGGCCCTTGGCCAAGCTGGGGAACAGGCAAATCAGGGCGATTGCGATGCCCAGTGCCCTTCGGCTTTGTCGGATCAAAAACATGATTCCACGCTCATACTTTAACGAATTTGCTCACCCTCTCCCGCCGCCGCAAAAGCTCACGGAAGGAGGCAAGTCGCGTAAATCTATCAACTGATTGATTCGTGTCAATCGATTTTTCGAGGTTTTTTTTGAAAAAAAATGTGACATTTCGCTCTTTTTAAGTTAGTCGGTTGACTGTTTTCTGAATGGCTGACAAAAGTAATGGCCTGAATAAGGGTGAAAAAACCCGCATTTTGCTGCTGGACACCGCCGAAAGGTTGTTCGGCCAAAACGGCGTGACAGCCACGTCCTTGCGTGAAGTAATGAAGGTGGCGGACGTCAACATGGCCATGGTTCATTACTATTTCAAAAACAAGGACGGCCTTCTCGACGCCATCTTGGAGCGGCGGCTCGTGCCGATCAATCAAGCCCGATTGAACCTGCTTGGTCAATACGCCCTTGAAGCCGGCGGCCAACCCCTTGGCATGGACGATATCATCAAGGCGTACGTCGAGCCGTTCATCCGGCTCCGCGACAATGCCGACGAGGGAGGCGCCGATTTCCTCAAACTCTTCGCCTGGCTGCGGATGGAACCTAACTTCACCTACCATCAATTGATGAAAAAACACCTCGGCGATTCGTTGAGGGCGTTTCAAAAGGAACTCAAACGGTCGCTTCCGAACAAGAGCGACGAGGAACTCAACTGGAAATGGGCTTTTCTCGGAGGAACAGTAGTGATGACGATCACGTTGATGGATCAGATCGATTGGTTCAACGACGAAGGAGACATGGGTGGCAGCGCCGACTGGATCATCAAGAATCTGGTCAACTACACTTCGGCTGGGTTCCAATCCAGCTTCATTCCCGAACCGACCCCGCAGCCAAGCGCTTGACCGGGTGGTGCGCGTCAACTGGCGAGCTTGATGAGGTATTTTTGGATGCGATCCCGCTCCCCGATATGCCTTTTTTTCTGATAAATCTGGTGAAGATTCGAGCAGATGCGCATTAGAACCCGCCGCGGGGTCGTGGTGGAAAGAAAACCTGAATCCAACCCATAGCCACACTGCTTGAGTCGGGTGGCGCAATCGGAGTGGGTCAAAAAATTACCCCCGTTGAATGCGTCAATGTAAATGGTGAACGCCGGGGACTGAAGTCGCAGGATGAAATGGCCCGGCATCCCCACGCCGGTCACCGGAAGGCCAAGCCGGCGCGCGACAAAAAGGTACACGAGGCAAAGGCTGATCGGATTACCCAAGCGGCGGTCGATAACCCGGTTGAGATAACTGTTCTGCGGATCGTAGTAGCTCGTCTTGTCGCCGCGGAACCGTTCCTTCCGATACAGGACACGGTTGATGGCCATCAGTGCGGCCGGCTTGCTTTGGCTTGAGTCGCAGACTTCGCGCGCCTGTTCCGCATAACCATCCAGCTGGGCCTCATAGTCTCGTTGGTCGAAACTGGGGAAGGCCGTTCGGATCAGGAGCCACAGCCCTTTTTCGAGATTGAGTTGCTCCCCGCCGCGATTACAAAAGGCAACGAACTCACGGTCCGCCACACATCGTTCCAACTGCGTGAGTAGTTCCCTTGAATGCTTGCGGACGAGGCGATCCCCACTGTTGAGACCGGCCTTCAGCCAGGGCCGGGCTTCGATGCCGCAGTTGACCAATGTCTGCCGGATAGCTTGAAACACCTCGGGGTCGGGGTCGGACAATAGGCGAACCAACGCTCCCTTGTCCTTCTCGGAAAGAGAGGCCAGCTCCAGCGGCTTTGCCAACAGGGCCTTCATGACTTGATCAGCCGGTATTTACGCACCCAAGCGCGGGGTAGGCAACCAAGAGTTATTCACAACACGCGGCGCAAGCCCTTCAATTTGCTGTCAAATTGAAAACTCTTTTGACGCGTACCCACAATTTGGGTTATATGTCCCTGTCCGCTTAGGACGCCCGGCTTGGCCAAGCGGCCATGTCGGGCGACTGAAAATGAATATTGCAGGCATTATACCAGCCCGTTACGGCTCCTCCCGGTTTCCCGGAAAGCCGCTGGAATTGCTGGCTGGAAAGCCGATGATCGAACACGTCGTCGACCAGTGCCGCTTGGCCAAGCGGCTCAGCGAGGTGATCGTGGCGACCGACGACCAGCGGATCGCCGACGTGGCGGCCAACTTTTGCCGGGTCGAGATGACCCGGGCCGATCACCCAAGCGGCTCCGACCGCGTGGCCGAGGTGGCTAAGCGCTGCGAATTCGACGCCGTCGTGAACGTGCAGGGCGACGAGCCGATGATCGATCCGGGCGTGATCGACCAAGTAGCCGCGTTGCTCGACGACAACGAAATGTCCACCGCTGCGGTGCCAATCACCGACCCCTCGGAGTGCGACAATCCCAATGCGGTGAAAGTCGTTGTCAATTTTGCCGGCCAAGCCCTATACTTCTCGCGGCGTACGATACCGTATTTGCGTGACGCCGCCGACGCACCAAGCAGGTCGCCGTTGGCGGCGTTTCCGTTTTTGAAGCACCTCGGCATTTACGGTTACCGCCGAGACACCTTGCTCCGGTTGGTCGAGATTCCGGTTTCCCCGCTCGAGCAGGCGGAGAAACTGGAGCAACTGCGGGCGCTGGAAAGTGGCATCGCGATCGCCGTAGCGCTGGTGGAACACGACAGCGTGGGCATAGATACCCCGGAAGACTTGGAACGAGTGCGACAACTCCTGACAACAACAAAGTGAAGCACATCTTCGTAACAGGCGGCGTGGTGAGTTCCCTCGGCAAGGGTCTGACGGCGGCCTCCATCGGCACCCTGCTGGAGAACCGGGGACTCAAGGTCACGCTGCAGAAGTTTGATCCCTACCTGAATGTTGACCCCGGCACGATGAGCCCGTTCCAGCACGGCGAGGTGTACGTGCTCGACGACGGCGCGGAGACCGACCTCGACCTCGGCCACTACGAGCGCTTCACCGATGCGAAGCTGACCCGCTTCAACAACCTCACCAGTGGGCAGGTTTATCAGCGCGTGCTGGACAAAGAACGCCGGGGCGATTACCTCGGCAAAACCGTGCAAGTCATCCCGCACGTGACCGATGAAATCCAGAAACGCATCCGGGAGATCGGCGAAAAAACCGGGGTCGACGTGGTGATCACCGAGATCGGAGGCACCATCGGCGACATCGAGGGCCTGCCCTTCGTCGAGGCAATCCGGGAGTTCGCGCTTGGCCAAGGCCGGAAGAACGTCCTGTTTCTGCACGTCACATTTGTCCCGTTCATCAAGGCCGCTGGCGAACTCAAGACCAAGCCGACCCAGCAGGGCGTGGCCAAGCTGCGCGAAATCGGCATCACGCCGGACATCCTTGTTTGCCGCTGCGAAAAATCACTGACCAAGGAACATCGCCAAAAACTTTCACTCTTCTGCAACGTGCCATACGAGGCCGTGATCGAGGAGATGGACGTCGAGCACTCGATTTACGAGGTGCCGTTGATGCTGCAGCGCGAAGGGACGGACGATCTCATCTGCAAGCAGCTTGGCCTCGACACACCGGCGGCCGACATGGCGCACTGGCGGGACATCATCCGCAAACTCATCACGCCACGCCACCGGGTGCGCATTGGCGTCGTGGGCAAGTATGTGGAACTACAGGACGCTTACAAATCAGTCTACGAATCGGTGATCCACGGCGGCGTGGCCAACGATTGCGGCGTCGAGATAGAGAGGATCGACGCGGAGGACATAGAGGAAAACGGCGCGGCTGAGACGCTTAAGGGATGCAGCGGCATTCTGGTACCGGGCGGATTCGGCGAACGCGGCACCGAGGGGAAAATTCTGGCAGTCCAGTACGCCCGCGAAAACAACATCCCTTACTTCGGGCTTTGCCTCGGAATGCAGATTGCCACCATCGAGTTCGCCCGCAACGTGCTCAAACTCGATGGTGCTCACTCCACCGAATTTGACCCCGCCACCGCACACCCCGTCATTGCCCTGCTGGACGAGCAGCAGAACGTCACCGACAAGGGCGGCACGATGCGACTTGGCTCGCAGCCCTGCAAACTCAAGCCCGGCTCGCTGGCGGCCAAGCTGTACGGCAGCGAGGAAATCCACGAGCGACACCGGCATCGTTACGAGTTCAACAACACCTACCGCGAGGCGTTCGAGGCCGCCGGACTGACTTTCAGCGGCATGTCGCCGGATGGTAACTTGGTCGAGATCGTGGAGGTTCCCGGGCATCCATTTTTCGTCGCCAGCCAGTTTCATCCCGAGTTCAAGAGTAAACCCAATAAACCGCACCCACTTTTCGAGGGGTTCATCGCAGCAGCCCACACTTGCGATTCCGGTAAAATCACGTAGATTGTTTCTTTAACCAGATCCAGTTACTGGTTCCCAATGGAAAATTTACCCCCTGTAATTCTTGCCTCCACCTCTCCGAGACGATCGGAGTTGCTTGGCACGATGGATATTGAGTTCGAGGTCGTGCCCAGCCACGCGGAGGAAGTGATGGAAACCACCGACTTCATCCCCGACCTCTGCGAAGCCAACGCCAAGGCCAAGGCCGAGCCGATCGCCGAACTACACCCGGAATGCCTGGTGATCGCCGCCGACACCCTCGTTTACCTCGAGGACAAACTGTTCGGCAAGCCAACCCATATCGACGAGGCTGGCCGCATGTTGGCCAAGCTGCAGGGGCGCACGCACCAGGTCTCGACTGGCGTCTCGCTGATTTATCACAACGACGAAATTAACAAGACATTTTCGGTAATCACCAACGTCACTTTCCTGCCGCTCAGCAAGGAGCAGATCGACGAGTACCTGGTCGGGATTGATCCGCTCGACAAGGCCGGCGGCTACGCCATACAGCAGGACAAGCACAAGATCATCAAGCGGGTCTCCGGCTCGGTGTCAAACGTGGTCGGCCTGCCCGTCGAGCGCCTCAAGGAGGAGCTGAACCACCTGTTCAGCGAAAAAATCGAGGAGCAGTGGTGAGCTTGACCGCTCGATTTTGAACCTTTCAGCAGCGTTCCTGTCGAACTCACACCTTAGCGTCAGGCTGATTGGAGATTGATTCCCTGCCGACTCGGGCGTACACCTTGGGCTTGTCACGCGGGGCCACCCGACCCACATGCTGCGCAACCAACGACAAATCCAGACAAGCATCAACAAGGTGCTCGACGGCTTGCTATTTGCCATCAGCCTTTGGCTGGCACATCAGCTACGCGCCGTGTTGCACTTCGAGGTGTTCGGAGGCACAGCTGACATCGCGCCATTCGAAGGGGCGTACGTTTGGATCAGCGCCCTGCTCCTGTTCGTGGCTCCCTTCGTTCTGGACACCCAAGGGTTCTATTCGCGTTCCGCTTGGCCAAGCCACGCCCAGACCGTCTGGCCGCTGCTCAAGGCCTCCGTGTTGATTACCCTGCTCATCATTACCGTGATGTTCGCCTTTAAGATTCAGCTCACCCGCTCGGTGATCCTGATTTTCACCGTACTCAGCATCGCGCTCGTCTGGGCCAAAGAGGAGGGCTCGCTTCGTTGGCAGAGACGACGCCTGACCAGCGCCGACTCCCAGACACGAATCATCCTGCTCGGCTCGCCGGAGCAAACGCAGAACATGCTCGGCCGCATCGACGACACCAACGACACGAGCTACCGCGTCGTGCTGAAGTTTAATATCGACCTAGAACCAATCGACGACCTCCTGCGCCAGATGCACGATCACTCAGCCAATGTCGTCCTCATCAACGCCGGCCATACCAAGTTCGACAAGATTGAGCAGGTCATCAACGCCTGCGAACTTGAGGGCGTCGAGGTGTGGCTCGCCGCCGACTTTTTCAACACGCAGATTGCCCGCACCGCCGTCGACGATTTTCATGGCGTCCCGCTGCTGGTGTTTCACTCCGCACCAACCGCCTCGCTGCAGGGCTTGGCCAAGCAGGCCATCGACTTCGCCGGGGCGCTGGCCATGCTCGTGCTGCTCTCGCCGGTCTTGCTGCTGTGCGCGCTGCTCGTGAAGATTACCTCCCCCGGCCCAATCCTGTTTCGCCAAAAACGCAGCGGCATCAACGGCCGCCCGTTCACCATGTACAAGTTCCGCTCGATGGGCACCAACGCCGAGCAGCGCAAGCACGAATTGGCCGCCATGAACGAGATGGGTGGCCCGGTGTTCAAGGTCGCCAACGACCCGCGCATCACGCCGATCGGCCGGTTCCTGCGGCGGTTCAGCCTCGACGAGTTGCCCCAGTTGTTCAACGTCCTCAAGGGCGCGATGAGCCTCGTCGGCCCAAGGCCGCTGCCGGTGGACGAGACCAGGCACTTCGATGATCTCGCCCACCGCCGCCGCCTCAGCGTCAAGCCCGGCCTCACCTGCCTGTGGCAGATCAGTGGCCGCAACGAGATCAATGAGTTCTCCGACTGGGTGCGCCTCGACCTCGAGTACATCGACAACTGGTCGCTCTGGCTCGACATCAAAATCCTCTTCCGCACCATCCCGGTCGTTTTCATCGGCACCGGCGCGAAGTGAATCCGCGCACCTTTGCGCTTTCACGCGCGGGCCGCCTCTGCTAAATAGTGTGCCCGTTCAAGGGTATGGAACTTTTATTCATCGGTTTTGCGGCGGGATTCGCCCACGTGATCAGCGGAGCGGATCACTTGGCTGCGCTGGCGCCCTTCGCCGCACGCCGCGAACAGCACGCCGCGTGGCGACTGGGCCTCCACTGGGGCCTTGGCCACGCCGCCGGCATCGCATTGATCGGCCTGCTCCTCTGGCTGCTCAAAGGCACCGTCGTCGTTGAGTGGCTCTCCAGCGGCGCGGAGCAACTCGTCGGCGTGATGCTGATCGCCGTCGGCGCGCTCGGAGTTCGCTCGCTGTTGCTCCGTCGCGTCCACAATCACGAACACGATCACTTCGGTATTCGGCACTCGCACATTCACACGCACCTTGGCCAAGCGCACTCACCCGCCAGCCACAAACATTCGCACGCCGCGCTGGGCATCGGACTGCTACACGGCACCGCCGGCGGCACGCACCTCTGGGTTGTGCTGCCGACCCTCGCCATCGCCAGCTTCGGCGGCGTCGCCCTCTACCTCTCCGCCTACGCCCTGGCCACCGTCGCGGCGATGACGCTATTTTCCGCCGGGCTGGGCCGCGTAGCCAGGCGCTTGGCCAACGGCGGCCCGCAGCTTGGCCACGGCTTCGGCTTGGCCTGTTGCACCGCCTCGATGTGCATCGGCGGCTACTGGTTGTTTGCCGGTTAGCCTGGCGGCACCAGCACGCGAGTCATGTCCAAGCTGACCCACCAAGCCATCGACTCGCTGCTCAAGGAAACTTCCCGCTCATTTTACCTGACCCTCAAGGCGCTCCCGTCACGCATCCGACCGCAGATCGGCTTGGGCTACCTCCTCGCCCGCATCGCCGACACCATCGCCGACTCGAAAGGCGGCCCCGCCGACCAGCGCCTGCTCGCGCTCGGGCAGTTTAACGACCGCATCCAAGGCCGCACCGGCGTGCTGCCCAACCTCACGACCCTCGCCCGGCTCCAGCGCGATCCCGCCGAGGCGAGGTTGCTCGATAACGCCGCCGCGCCGGTCACTTATCTCGAACAGTTTTCCGACGCCGACCGGCAGCACATCCAGCAAGTGCTCAACACGATCACCAGTGGACAAGTGCTCGACCTCCAGCGCTTCGCCTACGCCACCGGCGACACCATCATCCCGTTGGCCCGCGAGGAGGAACTCGACGACTACACCTACCGCGTCGCCGGTTGTGTCGGCGAATTCTGGACGCACCTCTCGCTCGCGCACCAGTTCGAGGCCGACGCCACCACCGAGGCGCGGTTGCTCGAGACCGGCGTGCGTTTTGGTAAAGGACTGCAACTGGTCAACATCCTTCGCGACATCCCGGCCGACCTGCGCGCCGGACGATGCTACCTACCCAGCGCCGTGCTAGCCGAGCACGACCTCACGCCGCGCGACCTGCTCGCGCCGGAAACCATCGAGCGGTTCCGCCCCGTTTACGACAGCTACCTCGACAAAGCCGCCGCGCATCTCGATACCGCCGTCGAGTACATCGGCCTGCTGCCGTACCGGCAGTTCCGACTGCGCGCCGCCAGCATGTTGCCGGTGCTCATCGGCCAGCGGACGCTCGCGCTGTTGCGTGTGCAAAACGTGCTCGACGCCGAACACCGAGTCAAAGTCAACCGACCCGAGATCAAGCAGTTGACCCGCCAAACCGCCCTCGCCGTGCCGTCACGCCGGCGCAGCCAAAAACTGCTCGACGCCCAACGCCATGCCTGACGAAACACCACACCAATCGATGCTGCTACTTGCGGCGGTTTGCCTGCTCGCCGGTTGCGGCGGCGACCCGGCGGCCAAGACCGGTTTTCACGAAGTCAACGAGCGCCGATTTTTCGCCAACAGCCTTGGCATGCAGTTCGTGCAACTGCCCGGTGGCGACGCTTGGCTCGGCGTCTGGGAAACCCGCGTCGCCGACTACGCAGTATTCGCCAGCGCAACAACCAACGGCTGGCAAGCCGCTTGGTTTCAAGACACCGACCGCCATCCCGCCGTCAACGTGCAATGGGATGACGCCCAAGCCTTCTGCGCGTGGCTCAGCCGCCGCGAACGCGAGAGCGGCCTGCTCGCCGACGACGAGGGCTACCGCCTGCCGACCTCGAGCGAGTGGACCGCCGCGCTTGACCAAGCGGAGCCAACCGACAGCGGCAACTTCGGCCCGCAACTCGGCAGCGAAAGTTTTGACCGCACCAGTCCAGTCGGCTCGTTCCCGGCCAACGCGCTTGGCCTGCACGACCTGCGCGGCAACGTCTGGGAATGGTGCACCGCCTGGCCAAGCGAAGAGGGAGTCGGCCGCATTCTGCGCGGTGGCGGCTGGCGCGACGCTGCTACCGACCGCGAACTCATCGTCACTCCCAAGGTGTCCGCCGAGGATTACGGCTTCCGCTGCGTCCTCATCCTCAAGCGCCCGGCCGGGCCGTAAGGCGACTTTTTATTCACAATTGGGTAATCTCGCTTGGGGGCTTTTCCGTTGTCCCGTACATTGGCTGCAGGGTAGCAGCACTTCCTCCGAAAAAATTTTGAAAAACGAAAACGATTGTTTGACGCAGCACCCGGATCGATTTGTAGCCCGGCACATCGGCCCGCGACCGGACGACATTGCAGCGATGCTCGCGGCGCTTGGCCACGAGTCGCTCGACGCGATGATCGACGCCGGCACTCCGAGCAGCATTCGCCGAGCCGAGCCGATCGAACTCCCCGCCGCCCAAAGCGAGACTGAGGCGCTCCAGTCGCTCCGCAGCTTGGCCGACGAAAATCAGGTTTGGCGCTCGTACATTGGCATGGGCTACCACGACTGCATCACCCCGCCGGTCATCCAGCGCAACCTGCTCGAGAACCCCGGTTGGTACACGCAGTACACGCCGTACCAAGCCGAGATTTCGCAAGGGCGCCTCGAGGCATTGCTTAATTTTCAAACGATGGTTTGCGACTTCACCGGCATGGAGATCGCCAACGCGTCGCTGCTCGACGAGGCCACCGCCGCCGCCGAGGCGGTGACGCTGTGCCGCAACATCCAGTCGCGCAACAAGGCAAATGCCGTGTTCGTCTCGGATGACTGCCATCCGTCAACGCTCTCCGTGCTGCGCACGCGCGCCGAGGCGATCGGCATCGAGATCGTCACCGGTGACCCATCCAAGTTCGACTTCAGCACGCCGGTGTTCGCCGTGGTGCTGCAGTACCCGGCCACCGACGGCAAGCTGTCCGACCCGAGCGAATTCATCGGCCAAGCGCACGACAAAAACGCGTTGGCCATCGTCGCGACCGACCTGCTGGCGCTCACGCAGATCAAGCCGCCTGGCGAACTCGGCGCGGATGTCGCCATCGGCAGCGCGCAGCGTTTCGGGGTGCCGATGGGCTACGGCGGCCCGCACGCGGCGTTCATCGCCACACGGGACAAACACAAGCGGCGGCTGCCGGGCCGGATCGTCGGTGTGTCCAAGGACGCGAACGGCCGCCCTGCCCTGCGGTTGGCCTTGCAGACACGCGAGCAGCACATCCGCCGCGACAAGGCCACGAGCAACATCTGCACCGCGCAGGCGTTGCTGGCCAACATCGCCTCGATGTACGCCGTGTACCACGGCCCCGGCGGGCTGCGGCAAATCGGCGGACGCGTCCACGCCCAAGCCAAGGCGCTGGCCAACGGCTTGCGGCAGCTTGGCCAGGCGGTGGAGTCGGAGCATTTTTTCGACACGATCACTGTCGCGCTTGGCCAGGCGGCAGACAGCGTGATTGCCGAGGCAGAGAAACGGCGGATCAACCTTCGGCAACTCGGCGCCGGGCGTGTCGGCATCGCGCTCGACGAAACAGTGACACCGGCCGACTTGGCCGACGTGCTGGCGATCTTCAACGGAGGCCAAGCGGTGGGCTTTGAGTTGGCCATCGGTGAGGCGATTGCCATTCCCGAGGCGCTGCGACGCACTTCCAATTTTCTCACGCACCCGATTTTCAACCGGCACCATTCGGAGACGGAGATGCTGCGCTACCTCAAAAAACTCGAGACGCGCGACTTGTCGCTCACGACGTCGATGATCCCGCTTGGCTCGTGCACGATGAAGCTCAACGCCGCCGCCGAGATGTTCCCGGTCAGTTGGCCCAGCTTCGCTGCGCTGCACCCGTTCGCGCCGCTTGACCAGGCACAAGGTTATCAAAAACTTTTTGAGCAATTGGAAAACTGGCTGGCGGCGATTACCGGTTTTGCCGCCGTGTCGCTCCAGCCCAACGCCGGGTCGCAGGGGGAGTTCGCCGGGTTGCTGGCGATCCGCCGTTACCACGAAAGCCGCGGCGACGCACAACGTAACGTCTGCCTGATCCCGATGTCGGCGCACGGCACCAACCCAGCGAGTGCCGTGATGGCCGGGATGAAAGTGGTGCCGGTGACGTGCGGCCAATCCTCCTACAACGGCGACATCGACCTCGACGACCTGCGCGCCCGCGCCGAGGAACACAGCGAAAATCTGGCGGCCATCATGGTGACCTACCCGTCCACCAACGGGATTTTCGAGCGGGGCATCCGTGAAATCTGCGCCATCGTCCACGAACACGGCGGGCAGGTTTACATGGACGGCGCGAATCTCAACGCGCAGATCGGCCTCTGCAGCCCGGGCGGCATCGGCGCGGATGTCTGCCACTTGAATCTGCACAAGACGTTTTGCATCCCGCACGGCGGCGGCGGCCCGGGCGTCGGGCCGATCGGTGTGGCAGAGCATCTCACGCCCTTTTTGCCGGGTGATCCGCTCGGGGAAAACGGCGGCGGCGCGGTTGCGGCGACGGCCTGGGGCAGCGCGGGCATCCTGCCGATCTCGTGGATGTACATCGCGATGATGAGCGCCGACGGGCTGACCGAAGCCACGCGCGTCGCCATTCTCAACGCCAACTACATCGCCCATCGGCTCGCCGGCACGTTCCCAATTTTGTATCGGGGCAAGAACGGCCTCGTGGCCCACGAGTGCATTGTCGATCTGCAGCAGTTTGCGAAGATCACCGTCGAGGACGTGGCCAAGCGGCTGATGGATTACGGTTTTCACGCGCCAACGATCTCGTGGCCGGTGGCCGGGACGATGATGGTCGAGCCGACCGAGAGCGAGCCCAAGGCGGAATTGGACCGTTTCTGCGACGCGATGATCTGCATCCACGGTGAGATCGCCGCGATCGAGAGCGGTGAGTCGGACGCGGAAAATAATTTGCTGAAGAACGCGCCGCACACGGCCGGCGATGTGGCGGGCGAATGGAACCGGCCGTACAGCCGCGAGCAGGCGGTGTTTCCGGTGGCGGGATTGCGGGAGCAGAAATACTGGCCGCCGGTCAACCGCATCGACAACGTGCACGGCGACCGAAACCCGGTCTGCACTTGCGAGGGGATGGACGCCTACGCGGCGGCGGAGTAGCCAGGTGCTACTCCGAAATTACCCGGTAATATTTCCGCGCCTCGGCGGGATCGACCGCAAGCGGACTGGCGGCGGGATCGACGGATTGCCAGTTGGTCAGGTTGTCGCTGGCCTGCAACAC
>JABGZB010000223.1 GCA_018674955.1 Verrucomicrobiota bacterium
AATAGTTCGTCAAGCGGAAATCGGTAGAGTTTATCCTCCACCCCAAGGTCACCTGGCAGCAGCCAGATGTGTTTATCGAAGACCGCCATGCCTTCTCTTGTTAAGTTTCCCGTCGCATGACGGGGCAGTCTAAGTTCTGCAGTGATTTGCCGTGTCTTAACATTGACCAACTGGATCAGGGAACGCGGACGATTCGCCAGCAACTTGGAACTTCTGTCGAGCCCACTTGCGATCAAAAAACCGTCGTGCACCTTCCAGTCCTGCACCGCAATCGACCAACTGGGCAAATTACGAATGAACGTCTTACGCTCGTAATGTTGTATAGGGTTGCCGTCCACTGAAAGTTCGTATGCGAGCATAGTATCCCAATTAGCACCAAAGAGACGCTTTGGACTGCGTGAAACTGCGATCGCACCTATGTGATCGTTGATGATTATACTTTCGGTAGGCGTCGCATCACCTTTGTCCATCAAAGAGCCTATTGAGAACTTGCGGACTATGGTTTTGCCGTTACGACGACTTTGTGAGATTGGAATCCAAAGGTTTTCACCGTCGGAATCAAATCCGCCGGGGTGATCAAGCATGCCAGACCAGCTCGCGGGCTGGGAGGTCGGCGTAATATCCCATATTTTTGTCCAAGTCCTTTTACTCTCGTCGAAATTTTCTTTTTCGCTGCTCGGATTGCAGCGTAACCAGAGTAAAAGAGAGCGGCGTGGGTTTATATCGTCTCGGCGTGCTGTAACGAAAAATCCGTTTCGATGGACAAGAAGTCCTTGAGTATGTGCTTTTGAGGGCTTCCCGTTGATGTGGAGAGGCGGCAACATCCACGTATGGATTTTAGAGGCATCCAATTGGGCGACTGGAACAGCCGATGAGGTCTTTGACTTGCTGACGGTTTGTGCGTTTGATTGCCTGACCAATATAGTGAGTGCAACGCACGATAGCAGTGTTCGGATCAACGGTCGCATTAGTTCTTTTGATCAATCACTTCGCTTCAGCTTTCAATTCTTCGCCAGTCTTACCTCCGTGTTTGCGGAGTAAGTCGGCGAGTTCGGTGCGGTTCCACTTGATGGCCTCATCTAGCGGTGTGCTGTATGTTTCACTCTTCGCATTCACATCCGCGCCGTTGGCGATATACTGTTTGAAGGCTTCGATATTTCCTTTTTTAGCGGCGACATGAATGGAAACTTCTTCACCCTTCTTGCCGCCGTGTTTGCGGAGTAGGTCGGCGGTACGTCAGTTTCCATTTCCGTTTGCCCAATCTAGCGGTGTATCGCCATCTTCATCCTTCGCATTCACATCTAGACCCTTACCAATAAGCAGTTCGACGACTCGATTGCGACGTTTCACAGCCGCCTGATGCAAATAAGTCAACCCTCCGTTCCACCTAGCATTCACATCTGCACCTTTGGTAATAAGCAGTTCGGCAAGTGCCTTCGATTCTCCTAAGAAAATGTCGTGGTAAGCAGTCTACACGCGATTCAGCGTGCCCGTGCATCCGGCAAAGGTATTGGACTCTACGCCGAGGCGCTGGAGAATGCTGACGAACAGATGGCCCAGCGGCTGATCCTCCTCCTTGACCGTACCGCGCCAGCCGGCGTCGCTGATGACACCGGCGCCGGGCAGACTACCGTCCTCAAGCAGATTGACGTACTGGAGGTAGCGGCCGTTGTTGAAGCCGAGATTCGAGCCGCCGGCGGAAACGATGGGATAATTCCGCGAGAGGTGAAAACTGCTGGAGGCCGAGCCGTGCATGGCGAGGGTGTTGTCGAGCATGTTGCCCTTGCCGGTCGGTTCGGGCGTGTCCTTGAGCTTCTTCACAAAACGCCCGAACTCGGCCATCTGATAGCGGTTGTAGGTGCCGAGATTCAGCCAGCCGTTGGTTTTCTTCACGGAATGCGTCAGGCCATGCGCGCCGCCCAGGCCGACGGCCTTGGAAAGCAGGTCGTGCGGACCTTCGCCGTTTTCCCGGCCGAGTTGGAACGTCGCCACACGGGTGGAGTCGCTCAGGAAGGCGAGATAAATCAGGTCGTACATGCTCTGGAAATACTGCTTGGCCTCGGCGGGGCCAGATTCCAGATGCAGGTCGGCGGAATCGACATTGGGCAATGGCGTGTCCAGCCAGCGCCGGGCCTTGGTGAGCCGGACCTCAGTATCCCGAACGGAGTCGAGATATTGCTGGAGCGTTTCCTGATCGCGCTTGGAAAGCTTACGGCCAAGCGAGCGGGTTTCCTCGATGAGAAGATCCAGCGCGCTCTTGCTTCGGGCCAATCGTCCCGCGGCTTTCTTGCCATCGGCCACGAACAGCAGGTCGAAAATTTGCTTGGGCTTGTTCATCGCCGGGATGGCGCGGCCTTCCCGGTTGAAGGACTGCGTCTGCGCGCCGCGCGGCCCGCCGATGCCGCCGTTGGTGGACATCACCAGGGAAGCGTGCCGGGTGGCATCGCCGATGTGCTCGGCGTAGAGCTGATCCAGCGAAATGGAATTCTTGTAGGGGCCGTGGCCCTTGGTGTCGGCGCCGGTCAGGTATTGGTCCGCATTGGAGTGACCGTGCACGCGCCGAACGGCCGGATGGGAAAGCCCGGAATAGATGGTAATATCGCGCCTCAAGGGTTCGAGGACATCAAGCACCTTGGTGAGTTGGAAATCTTTTTCGCCGCCATGCGGGAACCAGCTCCAGTCTTTCCATGCCGGATCTTTCCGAATGGGCACACCGACGCCGTCGGGATGATAGATGCTGACAAACCGCTTCGGCGTCCCGTTGGCCTTGAGATCGTCCGTCGCAAACGTTTCGAGCCAAGGCAAAGCCAGAGCGATGCCGGTTCCACGCAGAAACGTTCTGCGTGTGAGTGCGCTTGCATTAGATGTCCTCATCTCAAAAAAAAGAATATCGAAGTAAGCCCCTTATTTGGAGTTAAAAATGCGACTTTGAACAAGTAAATGCACCAGGTCGCGGAGCCGATCTTTGCGACTCCTGAACTGCGTCGTTAATTCCTCAACATCCGCGCGATCGGCAAATGTCAGGTGCCGGCCCAACGCGTAGGCGGTCAGCTTGTGAGTCATCGCGCGGGCAAACTGATCCTGTCGTTCAGCGAGCAGGTATTCCTTCAGGCCGTCCATGCCGGTCAAGGGTTGCTTGTTGAATAGCTTCGAGGTGGCGTCCACTGGCTTGCCCTTGATCGTGGTGCGAAAGGATCCCATCGCGTCGTAGTTTTCAAACGCGATCCCCCACGGATCAATCCGCGCATGGCAGGAATAACACGCCGGATCATCGCGATGATCGGCTATACGCTCCTTCAGGGTCATCTTGGCAATCTCCGGATCGGCGAGATCCACCTCGGGCACATTGGGCGGAGGCGGGGGCGGGGGATCGTGCAGCATGCGTTCCAGCATCCAGACCCCGCGCTTGAGGGGATGGGAATCCTTGCCGTCCGAATTCATCGCCAACACCGCCGCGCCGGTCATCAGCCCGCCGCGTTGGTGCTGGGCCTCAAGGGCCACCTTGCGGAAATGCAGGCCGTGCACATCCGGAATCCGGTAAAGCTGCGCCAGCTTGGCGTTGACCACCGCGTAATCCGAATGAATGAAATCCATGACACTACCGTTGTTTTGCAGTACATGTTCAAAAAAGGCAATAGGCTCCTCTGCCATGGCAGTCCTGAGCTGATCGTCCCGGATATGATCCACGCTGTTCAGGCCATCCAGCCCGAGCCATTGGCGAATGAAATGCCGAGTGAAGCGTTTGGCGCGTGGATCGGCCAACATGCGGTCCACCTGCGCGGCCAGCATTTTTGGCTCCCGCAATTTCCCTCGCTGGGCCAGATCAAGCAACGGCTCGTCCGGAATACTCGACCAAAGAAACACCGCCAACCGGCCGGCCAGTTCGAATTCGCTGATGCCCGTGGGTGCCGCCTTGGGAGCGCCGGCATCGCGCTGGGCCAGGTAGAGGAATTCCGGATGCGCCAGCACTGTCGCCAGCACCTCCACCATCGCGCCTTCGAACGACTCAAACTGCGGTCGGTATTCGCCGAACAGTTTCACAAACCGGTCCACTTCCGGCGCGCCGACCGGTCGCCGCCACGCACGGCCCATGAAACGCTCCAGCACCTCGCGCGCATACACCGTCTCGTTTTCGCGATTGCCGCTCTCAAAGAAAATCGCCGTGTGCGTCTTGGGCGGCCATTGCGCGTAGAATGGCGCGGTGATCTCCACGTGATCAAACTGAACGTGCAGCCCGTCCACCAGCGTCACGTTTCGAATGTGCAGAAACTCGTCGCGCCGCGGGAACGTGGTTTCCAGTTTGCGGAAAGGATTACGCTGAATGTCGTCCAGTTGAATGTCGAAATGAATGAACTCCGGCTTGCCCGCCGGCGCCTTCACTGGCACATCCCGCTCGCTGATCACGTTTGAGAAATTCGCATTATTGCTCGTGTGCGCGCTGAATCCCAACCGCAAGCTGGCGTCTCCCTTCAACTCCTCCGTGGAACGCGCTGCCCGAATGCTGATCCGCATGGTGCCCTCGTCCGGCAGGAAACGATCCAGCCCCACCTTCCATTCGTTGTTGCGCGGCAGCTCCATGTAGACCTTGGAGGAAGCCCGAACCTGCGCGGCCGCCGCCTCGTCCAGCGGACGGTACATCCCGCCGGAAAACGGAACACCCACGCCTGTCTCCCGATTCAGAAGATGGGCGCGTCGCCGATGGCTGGCATATTTCTTATCGTCCCGCCGAAAGACCTTTGCCTTCTGGGATTTTGCTGTTTGCTCAAACAATTTCTCCAACGGCAACAGGTACTTCACCGGCTTGGGCTGGTCGCCAATCACGATCGCCCGCCGCAACGCTTTCAGGCCGATCTCGCGATAGGTTTGAAACTGCATGGACGACATCTGCAACAGCTCCGAGCTGTTCTTGAATCCATCCTCCGAGGCCGTCTCCGGTGGCAACCGATCCACCAGCGAATGATCCAGCCCCAGCAAATCGCGCAGGGCGTAATCGTATTCATAACGCGTCAGGCGACGGAACGACGAACGCCCCTGTGCGCTGCGAGCCACGCGCGAGGCCTGCTGGATCTCGCGGGAAAGCCAATCAACCACCACCGCCCGGTGGGCATCTTGCAGATGCACCTCGGCATCCTCCGGCGGCATCTCGCCATTGCCGATCACACCGAACACCTCCAGCCACCAGCTCACGTCCGCGCCGTTCAACAAGTCGGGATCCAGCGTATCCACGCGGAATTTTCCCTTCTGCTTGTCCGGCCCATGACAACTCACGCAAGCCCGCTTCAGCACCGGCTCCACCGCTTTGCGAAACCCGTCCAAATCCGCCTTCGGCGTCGCCGCGCCAGCCAGCACGCTCAACATCGTCCACGCTGCTGCTGCTACAATAATTCTCATAAAAGTCCTCCGCTGATCAGACCCACCCTAGCCCAATAAACTGTTGCCGCTGAACCACAACCCTGCGGCGTTCAATTGGTGGAGGGGGTTGGTTTAGTTACCAGCAGCTTTCAATTCTTCACCCGTCTTGCCGCCGTGTTTGCGGAGTAGGTCGGCGATTTTGGTTTGGCTGGTTTCATTAGCAGCGTCAAGCGGTGTCAATCCTTGTTTTGGACCAGATACAACTTTCGCACTCACATCTGCACCTTTGGCAATTAGCAATTCGACGGTTTTCTTTCGACCGTATCCAGCTGCAAAATGCAAAGGAGTCACTCCATACTTATTCTTCGCATTCACATCCGCACCTCTGGCAATGAGTAGTTCGGCAATTTCCTTGTGACCACTAGCAGGCGCAAGATGCAAAGGAGTCCTTCCATACTTATCCTTCACATCCACATCCGCACCAGCAGCCAAGTGCTGTTTGACGATTTCAATTTCTCCGGCCTTGGCAGCATCGAGAATTGAGATATCTGGTGCTTTGGCTGCCAGCGGTTTTGTTTTTGCAGCTTCAGCAACTGGTTCAGCAGGGTTCGCTTCTGATGGTGCAGGAGGCGCTGGCACTTCAGCAACGGGTTCATCTGGTTTCGTTTCTGGTGAAGGAGTCGACTGCTGCGACTCTCCACACCCCACCAGCACTACGGCTGCGATTGTTGTGAGTAGGAGGTGTTTCATTTCCCTTCAGCTTTTAATTCTGCACCCGTTTTGCCGCCGTAAAGGCGCAAATAATCTATGATTTCCTCGTTTTGAACCTGATCCAGAGGAGTTCCGCCCATCTGGTCTTTAGCATTTACATTTGCGCCATTTTCAATCAGCAGTTTGACAGTCTCCATGCGACCCATAAGAACTGCTTCGTACAGAGGTGTCCAACTGTTTGGGGCCTTGGTATTTAAATTGGCACCATTGTCAATCAGCAGCTTAACTGCTTCTATATTATTACTGTGAAGAGCGTTTTGAATTGGTGCTCTTCCTCGCTTGTCCAGAGTATCCACATCCGCACCATCAGCAATGGCTTGCCTGGCTGCTTCAATGTTTCCATTTTCGGCTGCATCAAGTAGCGCACGATCTGCTTTTGGATTTGCTGGTTTAACATTCTGCGCTGGCACTTCGCCAATTAGTTCAACTGGTTTCAATTCTACTGGAGGAGATAACTGTTGTACTGGCACTTCAGCAACAGGTTCAACTGGTTTCGTTTCTGGTGCAGGAGCCGACTGCTGCGACTCACCACACCCCACAACCAGCACGGCTGCGACGATTGGAACAATTATTGATTTCATAGCGAGGGGACGGTCATCCCGATGAGCGCAGTTTTCAAGGCGTTTTAACTGTTGCCGCAAAAAGCTATCAGCCTGACGGGATTGTGCACGGTCTGGAACCACAACCCTGCGGCGTTTAAGTGGTGGAGTGGGTTGGTTTAGGTGCTAGCGGCTTTCAATTCTTCAGATACTGCTGATGAATCAGAGAAACCGAAGATAGTGACGACGGATTAGCCGTTACTTGACCAGCTTGATGCCGACCATGCCGCCAAGTGCTGAACCAGTTGCCAGCGAAATCCATTTGCTGGTGGAGCAGACTTGCCAACCTATGCCGAGACCGAACTGAACGTCATTCCTTCCTTCCCAAAAAGCGACAATCAGCAATATCAGGCCGGCACAGAAAACGATGCTGGATAACATTATTGCCACCTTGGTGTACCACTTCATGAGCCGAACTCTAACACGGTGAATGTCGATCTGGAACCTTACATCTACAGGCCGTGTTGTTCATTTCCCTTCAGCTTTCAATTCTTCAACCGTCTTACCGCCGTGTTTGCGGAGGAGGTCGGCGGTTTCGAGTTCTTCGTTAAGGATCGCAAAATCTAGCGGTGTAACGCCATCACCCTTCGTCCTCGGACGAAGGTTATAGCTTGGGTGTTTTTAAATTATTCCATTTAACTGTTCCCTCGTAATCTTCAAAAAACTTCTTCATCCGAACAGCGTCAAATCCGTCGCGATGCAGCACAATCCGATAGCGCAGGACCAGCGGTTTTTCAGTCGACAGCGCCACCGGCTTCTGCCCGGGATAGACGGGGTTTTGGCAACTGGCGGCGCGACGGATGGTCCACCCGTGCGGGAAGCCGGGGTTGCCTGGGTGACACAGAATCGTCAGACCCGTGGTCTTTCCATCCTTGCCGAACACCGCCGAATAATCCACCCAGGGCTGAGTCGGCGACGGGCGTTTCCCGTCCGGTTCGACCGTCCCGGTGGGGCCCGTTATTTTCAGGTCACTCGGCAGCGGGATACGAACTGAGAATCCGCCGTAGCCTTTCGTGCTCATCGACCCGCCAAGACGAACCTCAGATGCCAGCGCGAGTAGGGAGATTTCAAAGTCTATTGCTCTGGCATCGGCCGCGGATGCATGTACGCGAATCGTCGCGGTCTCTTTAACAATAGCTTTCTTTGCGCCCTTGTCGTTCAGCCAAAGCGGAGATTTCCACAGCGCAGTAGTAAACAAGGTAGCGGACTCCGGCGCGTTCGAAACCTTCATGGCGGTGACATCCCAGGCCATGTCCTTCTGTTCCCAAGGGTGGCCAATGCGCTTGTCGCCAATCCACAGTTGCGGCCAGGCCCAGAACACCCCCCGGTGATGACGGTGGTCTTTGGGCATGTCGTCGGTCATCCGTACCCCGTCCAGATCGTAGAGGGGGTGAACATAATGCCCGCGGTTGTAGCGCCCGTCCGATTGAGAGATCGGGTCGCGGTTGTAGGTGAGAATATCCCGGCTATCCTCTAAAAAACGAAGCCCTCCATTGACCAGTTCCACTACGACACGCCCGGGTTTCCCCGACACGTCAAACAACTGCGGATCACCGTTAAGTTTGATATCACCCGCTGGCACCCAAGTCCGCGCGCTGCCAAGCACGACCATACAAGCTATCACCAGTCCACGCGCTGCGCGCGGTGTTCGCCACCTGTTCGAATGATAATGCATCGGCCTATTTTCCTACCTTAGACTGCTTCACCAGTTCCGCTTTAGACGGCCCACACCCCACAACCAGCACGGCTACGACGATTGCGATCAGTTGTGATTTCATGGTGAGCCGACTGTCATCCCGTTGAGCGGAGTTTTCAAGGCGATTTAACTGTTGCCCCCAAACAGCAACCCTGCGGCGTTCAAGTGGTGGAGGGAGTTGGTTTAGTTGCCAGCGGCTTTCAATTCTTCACCCGTCTTGCCTCCGTGTTTGCCGAGCTTATTTACCTCGGATCGAGTCGAAACCGACCTTTTCATGAAGCAGGAAGGCTTTTGCTTCAGGTGTATCCTGATCCTTCCAACCGTAGAAGAGTAGCATGCCATCCACGATTCTTCCATCAGGCCGGACAACCGGCTGGATATTGTTGTAGCGCCAGCCTCGGTAGGGTTTGCGATTGGGCATCAGGTCGCGGGTTTTTTTCCAGCTATTACCTTTATCCTGTGAAACCCACTCTTCTAAGCGGCCTCCGCCATGCCGGTTCATGTAGCCACCCTCAAGGTAGCCCTCCCCGACAATGACGTAGGCATGGAGAATCCCTTCTTTATCTCTGGCAAGGTACGAACTGTTCCACTGATGATTGGAATCGCAAATAGACGTCTGCTTCCATTTCCCTTTTTTGCGCCGAACGTAGTAGTAGCGGTGGGATTTCAAGTTGTCTTCAGAAAGGACATGGAGAAACGTGGGTTCGCCGTTTTCGCCCAAAGAAATCACCGGTGGTATGCCGGCCCCGCGCCATTTCGTGTCCCAAATCTGGCAATTCTCCCTTGAGTAATCGATATCGATGGGCGTCTTCAGGACCTCCCCGTCGGCGTTGGAAACCGCGTGTGTCGCGAGGTCGATCTTCACGTAAGAGAGATTGTATTTCCACTCGTTGGATACCTCCTCGTTGTAGCGGGGATTGAAAAAGCGTTTGGGGTCGGGGGTGGTCTTGTTGTCGTCATAATCGGTATACACCACGTGCAAGTGTTTGCCGTCTTTACTCGGGATCTTGGTCTGATAGGAGGACCAATCCAATTTTCCCTTGCTATCCAAATCGGTGACATCCTTTTCGGGCCCCGCCCAGGTCCTGCCATTATCCCCAGTGATAAGGTAGCTCCAGGAGCTGGTATGACCATCGGTGCGGTAATAGATCATCTCCTTGTTGCCCTGGATTCTGTACACCGTCGGATAGGATAGCTTTGGAGCGATCTGAGGCATCTTCTTCCAAGATATCTCCAGAGCCCCCTTTTGCACGGGATGTTCTGAAACGAGATGTGTCCCCGGAGTTTTGTGACAACCAAAAAGAACGTGCAGGGAGTCTTCTTCATCCGCCCAGATGATCGGACTGTAATGATGGTCGCTGCTACCTTTTTGTCCCAATCGAACCGGCTGGGAGAAGCCTCGGTTCTGCGGATCGTAGGTGATCAGCATGGGTCGCGCGCTGCCCTTGCTGTTCTTGGTGGGTTTGGCGTCGCCGTTGTAGACGATGTAGAGCCGATCATTCAGGTAGACCGACTGTGGGCGCTGTCGGGCGTCGTAAAGCATCTTGAACTTCCCGGCGTCGCCGAAGGGGAGGATATTGCTCTTCGCGACCAGGTCAGTGCCACGTAATGCAGCCGTGGAACTGCAAATGAAAGCGAGGATGAGAAGTCGGTTTGTCAGGCGCATCATCGTCTCGTTTCTTCATTCCTGGTTTCCGGTACATTGCCCAATCAACCAGGCACGGCTTGTTTTTCGCTGGGTTTCATTTCCCTTCAGCTTTCAATTCTTCACCCGTCTTGCCGCCGTGTTTGCGGAGGAAAACCGCTATTTCAGGTTTGTCTTTGGCCCATAGAACAGCCCGATCCAGCGGTGTTTGACTAGAATATGTCTTTGCATTCAAATCCGCGTCTTCGGCTATCAGCAGTTCTACGATTTCCTTGCGACCCAATCCAGCTGCCTTATGCAAGGGAGTCGATCTATCATCATCCTTTACATTCACATCCGCACCCTTGGCAATGAGTATTGCGACGATTTCCCTGTGATCCAAAGCAGTCGCGGGATACAAGGGAGTCTGGCCATTTTCATCCTGCATATTCATATCCGCGCCGTTGGTGATGAGCAGTTCTACAACCTCCCTGTGACCACGTTTAACTGCATCATGTAAAGGAGTATCTCCGTACATATCCTTCGCATTCACATCTGCACCAGCAGCCAGGTGCTTCTTGACCTCTGCTATGTTTCCTGTTCTGGCAGCATTGGATAGCGCAATCAATTCTTTACTCGTTTTGCCGCCTTGCTTGCGGATGAGATCGGCGACTTCGCCACTGGATAGATCTAGCGGCGTTAAATTAGCCGTGCTCCTTACATTCACATCCGCACCATTATTGATAAGTAATTCAACGATTTTCTTGTGGACTGCACGTGCTGAATAATGCAGGGGGGCCAAACCATCCTGATCCTTTGCGTTCATATCCGCTTCTTCAGAAATTAGTAGTTCAGCGATTTCCTTGTGCCCGTCCATGGCTGCACGATGCAAAGGATTTCTTTTTTTATTGTTTTTAGCATTCACATCCGCGCCTTTCAGAATGAGCAGCACGGTGGTTTCTTTGTGACCTGCACGAACCGCGTAATGCAAAGGAGTTGAAGCCCAGTTATTCGTTGCATTGACTGTCTCGCCAGCAGTCAGGTGCTGTTTGACAGATTCAATGTCTCCCTTCCAGGCAGCTTCGTGAATTGATATGCCCGGCGCTTGAACTATACCTTGCTGGGTAATCCCACACCCCACCAGCCCCACAACTGCGATGATTGCGATTAGTTGTGCTTTCATAACGGTCCGATCGTCATCACGATAAGCGCAGTTTTCAAGGCCTTTTAACTGTTGCCGCTGGAACAACAACCCTACTGCGTTCAAGTGGTCGAGTGGGTTGGTTTAGTTGAAAGCAAGTTCGAGATTCACTAGGCAAGTGACCATGGCTTCCGCATACCACGGGTTTGCAGGCGGTTTGCTTCGTTGTCGTTTTTGAAATGTTCCTTAACGGGATCCCACTTCAACGGACGGCCCAATTTGATGGACAAATTTGCGAGATGACAGACGGTGGAGACTCGATGACCTATATCGACAGGGAAATAAGGATCTCTTCGAGTCTTAACACAATCTAGGAAGTTGCGGTGTTCACCTGCAGGATTGGTGAATAAACGGGTCTCTCCAGCTTCAATCACCGAGTTAATAATCTTATCCGAACTGGCCTGGAGTTTGCCTCGCCAACCGACATTGCCAACCCAACCCTTGGACCCAATAAACTTCAAGCTGGGATTTCCGGAGGTGCAGGTCATGACAACACCGTTGGCGTAGCGATAGGTCACATCATAGTCCTTCACCGTGTCATAGAGACCGCCTTCCCAGTGATTTCCCTTTCCATCGACCTCTGTGGGTCCGGATTGTTCTGTGTTGTTCGCCCATTGTGCGGTGTCGAATAAGTGTGTACCCCAATCACAAATGATTCCACCGGAGTAATCCCAAATCCAACGGAAGTGGAAATGAACACGATCTTTCGTGTAGGGAGCTTCGGGTGCAGGACCTAGCCACATGTCGTAATCCAAATCTGGCGGAACAGGTTGTGGTGTTGGGTTACCGGGAACCGTAGGTTGCTTTGGCAGAATAACTTCGATTTTTTCCAGTGTCCCAACACGGCCGTTGCGAACCAACTCGGCCATTCGATGGTAGACCGGCACAGCGCGGTCCTCCGTACTCGTCTGTAAGACCTTGCCCCGTTTTCTTACTTCACGAATCAATGTCTTTCCTTCATCAATCGTTAAAGTAGGCTTCTCACACTGCACGTCCTTGCCGCTTCGGAGTGCCATGACACTGATTAATGTGTGCCAGTGATCGGGCGTTGAAATCATCACGGCATCAATGTCTGGTCGAGCCAACACCTCCCTGAAATCTTTCGTTGTTGAGCATCCCGTGTCACCGTGATGTGCATCCACCATTTTCTTGGCCTCCGCTATGCGCGCACCATCCACATCGCATACCATAACAACCTGAGCGTCAGGCTGTTTGAGATAGGAACGGAGATTATGGTTCGTCCCGTGAGAGCCCACGCCGATGAACCCGATCGTTATCTTATTGCTAGGCGCATCCGCGCCAAACAATTTGGAAGCGGCAAAGGAAGGGGCTACTCCCGCTACCAAGGCTGACTTAATAAATGAACGACGAGTGAGGTGGATTCGTTTCATAACGATTCTGGATGAATTGATTGAAAAACCGCTTTTCTGGCGATGGGAACATGCGCCCTAGAACGCCGCATGAATGATCACTTTGTTGGCGTGAATTTAGGGAAATCGCATGGGACGGTCAAGATCGAACGGCCTCTTCATAATTTTAGATGTCTTGTGCTTAGACTATACCCTGCTGCGAATCACCACACCCCACCAGCACCACGGCTGCGATTTGTTGTGAGTAGGAGGTGTTTCATTTGCCAGCGGATTTTAGGTGTGGCTTTCACTACACTAAAAGATCGTGCACAACCTCACCGTGCACATCAGTGAGCCTGTAATCGCGCCCCTGAAAGCGATAGGTGAGCTTCTTATGATTGATTCCCAATAAGTGCAACCAGGTGGCTTGAAGGTCGTGAATATGGGCTGGATTGTTTGCAGGTCGATAGCCGAATGCATCGGACTCACCATAGGTGAGTCCTGGCTTAACACCTGCCCCTGCCATCCACATCGAGAAGCACAACATATGATGGTCCCGACCATAATTCTTTCGGTCGTATTTTCCCTGTAGCATCGGGGTGCGACCAAATTCAGTGCCCCAGATGACGAGGGTGTCATCGAAAAGCCCTCGCATTTTAAGGTCCTTTACAAGTGCGGCAGAAGGCTGATCGGTCTGACTACATTGACGGGAAAGATCCCGCGGCAGGTTTCCGTGCTGATCCCAACCACGATGGTAGAGTTGCACAAACCGCACACCTCTTTCAGCGAGGCGCCGTGCCAGCAGGCAACTGCGAGCCGCGCTACCCGGCGTGTACACATCCGGGCCATACATATCGAGAACATGCTTGGGTTCGCTGGAGATATCCATGAGATCAGGTACAGAGGACTGCATCTGAAATGCCATCTCGTATGCACTAATGCGTGCGTCGATCTCTGGGTCACCTACCTCCTTTTGTTTGATTTTGTTCAACTCAGCAATGCTATCAAGCACTCGACGGCGGGCCTTGCGATCAATGCCGACAGGGTTATTGACAAATGGAATGGGGTTGCTGTTAGGGCGAAACATAACACCCTGATGCTCGGAAGGTAGAAAGCCATTGCCCCAATAGCGCGTGTGCAGATTCTGCCCTTGATTCATTCCGGAACAGAGCACTACAAAGGCGGGTAAGTTGCTACAGACGCTACCGAGGCCGTAGCTAAGCCAGGCTCCCATTGTCGGTCGTCCTGGTTGCTGTGTGCCACACTGGAGAAAGGTGACTGCTGGGTCATGGTTGATCGCTTCCGAAACACAGGTGCGAATGATGCAGAGATCATCAACAATACTAGCGGTGTTAGGAAGAAGCTCCGAAATCTCCGCGCCACACTGACCATGGCGTTCAAAAGAGTATTGGGAACCGCAAACGATAAGCTTTTGTCCGCGGATTTGCGCTAGCCGTTCGCCAGAGGTAAGAGAGTCTGGCATTGGCTGACCATTGAGTGCCGCAAGCTTCGGTTTGAAATCAAATGTCTCGAATTGCGAGACCCCTCCACTCTGGCAGATGAAGATGACCCGCTTCGCCCTTGCGGGGAAATGCAGGCCACCAAGAACGCCCAACGCCTCGCTACCCTGTACCTCGGTTTGGGAGCCCTCCGACAGAAGAGAAGTCAGAACGATGGACCCAAGCCCGGCCGCTCCGCTTTTCAAAAACGCGCGCCGTTTTAGAAGCATCCCAATGCTGTCATTCAGAGGCTTCATCTCTTCATTCTTTCGTCTGCATTTCGTCGAGATTCAGAATTGCCTGCGCTACTGATGTCCAAGCTGCCAGTGTAACCGGATCAAGGTCCTTTGAAATTGGCCACTCGCCGGTGGCAATAATATTTTGTGCCTCCTCAGGCTTCCTTCGGTAATGCATGAACATGTCCGTCAGCAACGACTGAAGTACAGAACGTTCAGAAGAAGACGGTGGACGCGCCAGCGCAATTTCCATGGCAAACCCGATCTGACTTTCAAAGTTGTTACCCCCTTCTCTGAGAACACGCTCTGCAAAGACCCTGGCAGACTCGACAAAAGTGGCATCGTTTAGCAAAACGAAAGCTTGGAGGGGCGTATTAGTGCGTGGTCGTCTTACAGTGCATTCCTCGCGGTTGGGAGCATCAAATGCGGCAAATGCAGGAAACAGGACTGAGCGTTTCCAAACCGTATAAAGTCCTCGGCGGTAGAGGCTTTCTCCGTGATCTTGTTTATATGATTTCCCCTGTGAGTTGCCATAGGACATTTCCATCCAAAGCCCCGCAGGCTGGTAGGGTTTGACTGAGGGACCGCCAAGCCTCTTGGCCAAAAGCCCAGAGACAAACAGTGCGTTGTCACGAACCGTCTCGGCCGGAAACCGGAATCGCGCACCACGTGCTAAGAGCCGGTTTTCCGGATCGTGTTGGCGAAGGGACTCACCCACGGCGGAACTTTGTCGGTATGCCGCGGAAGAGACGATGCATTTCAACAAATGTTTCACATCCCAACCGGACTCGACGAACTCGACCGCAAGCCAATCAAGGAGCTTCGGATGGCTTGGCCACTCACCTTGCGAGCCAAAATCTTCTGCAGTCTTAACTATACCTGTCCCAAACATCATGGCCCAGAAACGGTTTACAACTACACGAGCAGGCAGCGGATTCGCCGGATCCACCAGCCATTTCGCCAGGGCCAAGCGGGGTGTTTCCGCCGCCGGAAGAGGCGGAAGAAATACCGGAATCCCAGGCTCGACAGGGTCGCCAAGACGGCTGAAATCGCCACGAATCAAAATATTCGTCGGTGTCCGCTTAACGGTATCCTGCATGATACGTAGTTTCGGAAGCGCACCCCTATAAGCATCGCGACGCTTCTTGGTTTCAGTTAATTGCTTTTGTGTTGCTTCATCGGTATTTATTTTCGATTGAACTTCTAGCGCTACCACCTCTGCGTCCAACTTCATCAATTCTGCTGTCTGCTCGGGCGAAGGCACCTCAATCGAGGGTGGCGCAGACAAACCACGAAATAGATGATTGCCGGGCACCTGATCGAAAAATGCGAAGAACTGATAGTATTCGCGTTGGGTGAATGGATCGAATTTATGATCATGGCATTCTGCACATTGGAGAGTCACACCGAGCCACACCGTTGCAGTCGTGTTTACACGATCCGCTGCGTATTTCACCCGGTATTCTTCTGGGTTCGCTCCCCCTTCACTGGATGTTGGCCCGTTTCGATGAAAGGCTGATCCGACCTTCTGTTCAAGTGTTCCATTCCGGATTTGGTCGCCGGCAATTTGTTCGCGTGTGAAGGCATCGAATGGCTTGTTGTCATTGAAGGACTTTATTACATAGTCGCGATACGGCCACATAGAGCGAGTCGTATCATCATGATACCCGTCACTGTCCGCGTAACGAGCCAGATCGAGCCAATGCTGGGCCATGCGCTCACCAAAATGAGGAGATGCCAATAGGCTATCCACTAACATATCGAAGGCGTTATTGGAAAGGTCGGCAATAAACTTATCAACTTGCTTTGACGTCGGCGGTAAGCCTGTGAGATCGAAAGAAAGTCGACGAATGAGAGTACGTCGGTTCGCCTCAGACGATGGCTTTAGCCCTTCTCTTTCAAGACGAGCCAGAATGAAATAGTCGATCCCATTTATTGGCCATGACGAGTTTTTTACCGGCGGAGCAGGTGCGCGACGGGGCAAAACCCAAGCCCAGTGCGTACTGTATTGAGCACCCTCTACAACCCAGCTACGAAGTGTTGCTTTCTCACCTGAAGTGAGAGGTGTTTCAGGCTTTGGCGGCATTCGTTTATCCGGATGTGAATGTTCGATGCGATTGATGATTCCACTTGCAGATGGCTTGCCCGGTACTATGGCATTTTTATTCAGGGCACTCTCGCGTACATCAAGTCGAAGTTCTGCCTTCCGTATGCTGGCATCTGGGCCGTGACAGGCAAAGCAATGTGTCGACAACAATGGGCGAATATCCCGGTTGAAGTTGACGCGCTCATTCGCTTCACAAATTGGTGTCAGACAAAGGAACACCATAACTATCTTTATAATTCCCAAGGTCAGAAAAAAATATCACGACAAGCCAAAATAGGATAGACCTAATTAACGACCCTCGCCAGCAAGCCAAGGAGTTGGCCGAGGATGTTGGGCTGGAGAAGCCGAGCGAGTCAGTTGCTTAGCGGTCTGGCAGCCACCCCCGTGAGTCAGTCCCTTCTTCAGGCCAGTCGCCGCCATCCCAATCGAAATCCGCGTCCGACGGGGGGGTGTATCCGCCTCCGGCTTGTCTTGCCTGACTCGGTGTTGGCCCTTTGTATTCATTATGTGTTTTTTTCCCGACAAGGGACTTCACTCGCTTATTGTATTCGTCTTCTGTGATTTGTCGATTCGGTGGCAAAGACTTATACGAAACGCATCCAGATAATGTAATGCCGAAGCAAATGCTGACCACTAATCTTTTCATAACAACCCAATGAGACGCCAATGCCAGTTCACCGTCAAGCGGTCAGAAAGAAGGGTCGATTTAACTGTTGCCCCGAACAACAACCCTGCCACGTTCAAGTGGTGGAGTGGGTTGGTTTTTAGTAGTCTAGAATACTGGACTGAATGCTAGAAGTTTAGCAGCTTACGGAATCTTGATTTTTTAGTGCTGCTCCCTAGACCATTTATGGAAGTCTTTCCAGTGTTTGGAGTTGGCCTGTTGATTCTTGTAGAGAATATAGCCCACATACGCCCCAAATGGAAACATGAGCAATCCTTCCATGTCACCTAATTCTATGGTGGCATAAAACCCCGTAAAAACAATAAACACGATAATCAATACGTAAACTATCAAAATTGGAATTGGAAGAGTTGGCTTCCAGGTATTCCCTCCGCAGACGTTATAGGTGTAAAAGTTTGCCGTTTTTTCCCCTCTCGATTTAAGGTGATATTCCGTGTGAAGTTTGCAGGTGGGACACCAAGGTTTACTTGAATCTGGTCAGCTGGGGTTATGAGGTTGTTTGTCCATCTTAAAGATTAATCCAAATAGATGATATTCAAACTTTCAAGCTGGATTAACTGTTGCCGATCAGGCAGGCACTTTCATTTGCCTTCAGCTTTAAATTCTTCACCCGTCTTGCCGCCGTGTTTGCGGAGGAGGTCGGCTGTTTCGTATGTTGGCGAGGATAAATTATCCAAGCAATACCCCTTAAGGTACTTTTTGCGTTGCAGATGAATGTTGTTGATTTGGATGGGATAACTGGCTTACAATCGTGCACAGCAAGCCACGTTTGAATACATGCTCCATTGACAACTAAACCAACCCTAAACCATAATACTATGAAAAAACATCGGATTACCAAAGGTGTTGCCAGCGTGTGGCAGTGTCTGATCACTCGGAGCACCCTAGCGCCGGTAATCGCCCTGGGCTTGTTCTTCGTGCAGACGCAGGCCCAGGAGCAGAGTCCCCTGATGCAAGGAGAGGACGGTTTCGTGATTTGGGAAGCCGAGGATTTTGACCGGAACCCGGATGAACTCTGGATAGCGGATATTGACCGCGAAGGCGCGTCCGGTGAAGTTTCAATGCTGATCCCCAACGGTGCCGGCGGCAATGAAAACAACACTCAGTTGCAATATGATATTATTTTTACCCACACGGGTACGCATATCATTTGGTATCGCGCCGGGGCGGACAGTGGTAAAGACGACTCCATTTGGCTGCATTTGGATGGCGAACGGCCGCCGAATCGGGCTACAGGCAACCAAGCCAGTATGACCGGATTCAATGGCACCATCTTCGCATGGTACAGCAAAGCTCAGGATGGTGGAGGTCAAATGACTTTTGACATCGACGAACCAGGGCTGCACACCATCGCCGTCGCACGCCGTGAGGATGGAGCCTTTGTCGATAAATTCATTATAACTACCGATTCATCCTTCAACCCCGACAACTTCGGGGAATTCGGACCACCTTCGACACCTCGGGAGGGCGAAGAAGTGGAAAGCAACAACCAAGTGGAATTCACTCTGAACCCCGTGAATACCGAGGGGGTTGAAAATACGTCTGTAACGCTCACCGGTGATGCGACGATCACACCTGAAGACGCGCTGATGGTGTTGCAATGGCAACGCAAAGTCGGTGATGAATTCATTGATCTTTCTGGGCAAAACGGAACCAGCTTCATGGTAAATCCGCTCACATTGGATTGGAACAGGGCTGTTATGCGTCTTAAAGCAACGACTATTGGCGCCTCGACCGTGAGCCAGGAGGCGATTATTTCGGTTATTCCAGAGACTGATCCACCCAAGGCGATTAGAGCTCAAGGCAACGCAATCCAACAGCGCGTTTTTGTGACATTTTCAGAGCCCTTGAGTGACGCCTCTGCTGAGATAGCTGAAAATTATAAAATCACCAGTGCCGAGGGGTCTACGGAAGTTATCAGCGCATTATTACTCAATAATTCTCGTACCGTGTTGCTGGAAACTTCCGAAATGGTTGTAGGCTCCAAATATACCGTTACGCTAAACAACATTGCTGACACCGCGGCGACGTCCAATATTCTCAATGGAGGCCAGGTGAAATTCTACAGTCTCGGCTACCTGCTCCCACAAACGGACGATGGCTTAATCGTCTTTGAGGCCGAGTCTTATGACGTCAACACCGACGATCTTTGGGTGGAAGACTTTTCCCGCGGCACACCTTCGGGAGGCGTGTCGATGGTTTTGCCAAACGGCGCCGGGGGCAATGAGGGATCCTCCCAGCTCTTATATGATGTGGAGTTCATTTACACCGACGTCCACATCGTTTGGTATCGCGCAAGTGGGGACAGCGGCAACGATGATTCGAGTTGGTTTTGGCTGGATGAAGCGCGTCCAGCCAATCGCGTTGATGGAAATCTCGCAAGTATGAGCGGTTTTTCCGGAAAATCCGATTTTGTCTGGGTGAGCGATCCTCAAGAGGGACCATCCCCTTATACAATCGAAATCGACGAACCTGGAGTGTACACCATCGCACTGGCTCGCCGTGAAGACGGAGCTTTCTTCGACAAGTTTGTTATAACTGACAGTTTTGATTTTAATCCCAACGACTTTGGTCCACTGGGACCGCCCGAGACGCGGGAAGGATCACCGGCTTTGCCAGAGGTGACCCTAATGACACCCTTGGATGGAGAAGAATTCGAATCGGGAGAAGTGATTTCGCTTGAGGTGGAAATTGGCGACTCAGACCGCGAAATCGTGCGTGTGCAGTATTTTGCTGGCGAAGAATTGGTCGCTGAATCGACCACAAAGCCTTTCAACGCCGAGTGGGTCGGAGCTGTAGCGGGGGAGCATGATCTGAGCGCGGCGGTTATTGACGACGTTAACGACTTAGCGGTCACTGAGCATGTATTCGTTACCGTTTTCACCGATGAACCAATTCAAATCACGAGCCTAGACCTGGATGGTACCCGTGCCAACTTAATCATGGAGTGGCAGGGCGGCATTGGGCCTTACACGGTACAGAAAGCTGCAAGTCTAAATGCACCTGTCTGGGAAGACGTGGATATTGACGTTGAAAGCCCCCTGAGTCTGCCTGTCGATGGCACGATCGGATTCTTCCGCATTGTCGCACCTTGATCTCTTACCAATGGCGCTTGAGCCGCCGAAAGAAACGGGAAGATCTAGTGGTTCGAAGGATTTCGCCAAAGTCGTGACTGTCCCAACTGGTATCAGAACCAGTATTCGGGCCGGATCCCGGGGGCTGTGCGAATCTTCATCAAACCAAAATCTCGCCATTGGGTGTGGCCGTCGAGGAACAGGATATTCCCACCACCCGGCAAATTGTCTGTCTTTAAATGGCTGGTACTATGGTGGTCTATTACACCGCTGCGGATGCGGCTGAAGTTGTTACCGTTTTCCGAGATGACACAATCAACCACAATTTCCGCACTGGAGGGTTCGCCATCGTTGATTCGCTCGTAAAGAAACTTAGGGTCCAGACCGCGAGGTCCGGCATACAAGGGTTGGGGCCCGCGAAACAAGGGATTCCTTTTTATGAGCCAGGCATAGGAGGTTACGGTGTAGCCACTACGAAAGTTCCACCAGAGATCGATGTCCTTGACGCTGGCGAATCTGCTCGGGCAGTAGAGGACCTTTCGTGTGCCTCCCGAGCCAACGATGAACTGCGCGGTCTTGGTGGGTATGTCCCAAAGCCATGTACCCGCGTCTGCACCATATGATGGGAGATATTGGTTGTTTTCTCCGGCGTAGATTTGAAAGGCAAGACCGATTTGCTTTAGGTTGCTCATGCATTTGATCCGGACACCTTTTTGCTTAGCTTGTCCCAGAGCGGGCAGGAGCAAACTGGCCAGGATGGCGATGATGGCAATGACGACCAGCAGTTCGATGAGCGTGAACCCTCGGCTTTGTTTCGTTTTCATTTCCCTTCAGCTTTCAATTCTTCACCCGTCTTGCCGCCGTGTTTGCGGAGGAGGGCGGCGATAGTGAAGACGAATTAGATTTCGTCATCTTCGTCGTTTTTGGAGATGTGTTTTTTATGATATCTCACATAAAAAAATATAATCAACAAATAGCTAAAAAGTATTATCAGGTAGTAGTACCCGTCATCCACGGAGGAAAACTACATCACTGATGATCGATCTGGAACCCTACATTTACCGACCGCACACCCCACCAGCACCACGGCTGCGACGATTGCGATCAGTTGTGATTTCATGGTGAGCCGACTGTCATCCCGGTGAGCGCAGCTTTCAAGGCGTTTTAACTTTTGCCGCAAAAGCAATCCAATCTAAAAACCCGAAGGCGTTCAAGTGGTGGAGCGGGTTGTCCATTCGGTCTAAGTTGGCTGCACCGGAGGCCGATGCACCTCCTTTTTCTACCTCCATCGATAAACAAGGAATCCGGCTCCACAGCCTAAAAGGATTCCAAGACAGCCACTGATGCCTGCCGGCTATTCATCCATTCCCTCAAGCACCACGAATCTGTGCACCATCTTCCCCTTCGCAGCAACATCCCACCATCGAAATCCCATCGGGCGGTTGTCAAAGTTCTTGCTGGTGGTTTCTCCATTAACGAGCTGGATCCCCTTGTACTCGTTAACTACCAATTTGTGAGTGTGGCCGGCCAGGAAGGCCACCACGCCATTCTCTTTGCAGAGCTTCAGTAGCTCCATGCGTTTTGCGGACGGGATGTTGTAGTAGTTTTCCTTCTCGTCCGGTGTCTTCACAAAGAGCGGATAATGCACCACCACAACAACAGGACTGACCTTCTTCTTTGCTTCCGCGAGGACTCCTTTGAACCACTTATCGTGCTTCTCCGACTCGCCCTTCAGTGGTGCCTTCCATAGCTGGGTATTGGCGATCACAAAGGTGTAACCCTTGTGCTCAACGGTGTAGTAGTCCTTCCCTATCTTTTCACGATATGCTTGCAGCGACTCCACAGTCGGCTTGTTGCCGACATCGTGATTCCCAGCTGCACAATGACAAGGGATTTTGAATCCTGCCTTGATACGATTGAAGTCGGCCCATGATTTGTCGTTGACCTTGCTGACGAGATCTCCACATATCACCACAAAATCAGGTTTCATTTTGTTGATCTGGGTCACAGCAAGTCCAAAGGTCTTCACGTCGTGCTCATAGCCGCCCATTCCGAGCTGCGTGTCGCACATCTGCGCAAAAGAAAACAATAGAGGCTCGGACAACTTGAGCGGCACCTTTGGCTCAATCTCCGCAGCTGAGTCAGTTCCCACCAGAAGCACGGCTGCGATTGTTGTGAGTAGGAGGTGTGATTTCATAGCGAGGGAACTGTCACCCCGTTAAACGCAGTTTTCAAGGCGTTTTAACTGTTGCCGCAAAATGCCTTCACCCTTACAAAACTAAGGATTGATGGCTGAGCCGTACTGATGGGGTGCAGGACGGTGGAGTTGAACAACGTCGAGACGCTGAGCAAGCATCC
>JABGZB010000224.1 GCA_018674955.1 Verrucomicrobiota bacterium
CTCATTAACCCGAGGCTGAACAAGGCTCCCGCCACCAGCAACGACCCAGCAATGGGCCGCACCGTATGAGTATCTGATTGATCAATCTTACCGTTCATCATCTTAATTTTTACCGTCTAAATATTCGATAAGGACACTCATCACTCTGATAACTAATCCTCGTCAAGCAACGCCCAAACACCGATCTCAAACCAATAATCCCTCGAACAAGTCGATTCTCATGATATTTTAATAACTTTAAAGGCTAAAAAACCCGAAAAATGATCTTTAATTAAGAAAGCGTTGGTCGAGGTGGTCGAGGTTACTTAAACTGGTCCGTTTAAAGAGTTAGTCTGGGCGCCTAGAAAAGACCCAGAAAATGAAAGTAAAACGATACACAATAGAAACCAAAATACGCATTCTACGGGAAGCGCAGAGCAGTGATAAAACGATACAGGACGTATGTCGAGAGCGGCAGATCAGCGAGCAGAGCTTCCACCAGTGGAAGTGAGAGCTGGGGATGCTCGAGATCAATCAGGCCAAGCAACTCAAGGAGCTCCAACGGGAGAACGCCCGGCTCAAGCGGATGCTGGCCGACGAGATGCTGGGCAAAGAACTGTTAAAGGAGGTTCTTGAAAAAAAGTTGTAAGCCCCGGACACAAGCGGCAGATGGCAGAGAAGCTTGTTTCCGGGAATCGATGTACGGCACTAGCGGCTTGCCTGCATATTGGGCTGAATCGTAGCACCTACGCGTATAGGGCGAAAGAGGCGGATGCCTTGGAGGCAAAGTTGAAGGGAGCTTTGCGACGGAAATCCAATGAGCATCCGGAGTTGGGATATGCGAAGATCACACGACTGCTGAAGCAAGAGGGGGGGCAAGTGGGGGCTCGTAACGTTCAGAGGCTGCGGCGAATCCGCCGGCTTCGCTGTTCGTCATGTTGGCCGCTACATGCTGGCGTTCGCTCAACTTCCGGGCCAGACGCGTTGCCGTTTCGATCGCTCCGGCTTCGTCGGGATGACAGTCAAAGCGGCGCTTGCCCGAGCTGTAGTTGGGGATGCGGTAGGCCCAGTTGCCAGATGGCATTTTGCGGCGGTAGATATTGACTGTGGCGCGTCCGATTTTGGTGAGTCGCGGCCACGGAGTACGCTTTGGGGCTTCGTGTTTCTTCATGTGAACTGTGTCACTTGTGTTGCGCGAAATGCGCCATGACATGTTCTACGAAGCTAGGGATGGGTATCTTACCCAGTAAAAGAAGTGGTTGTCCCGCTAGGATTTGAACCTAAACTAACGGTGTCAAAGACCGCTGTGCTACCATTACACCACGGGACAGTGGCGGGCCTTTGTTTAAGGGCGAATCGGCCGTTTTACGAGTTTTTTTTTGTTTTAAGATCCGGTGTTATTCACCACGAAGAGCAGGAAGGACACGAAGTAGAGACACAGATTTCAAGGATCTCCACGGATTTGCAGCACAAGTTTAACAACAAAAGCTGTCTTCATTTTTAAGAGCGCAACACGCCGAAGCGAATGCCTCGGGTGCTGATTCGGAGGGCGGCGAAGCCGAGTTGCCGCATGGCCTGCTCGTAAATCAGGCTGCCGAACAGGGCTACGTCGGCGCGGCTTTTTGGTAGGCCGATGATTTCCCGGCGCTTAACCAAGGGCAACCTCCACAGCCGTTCGCGCCAGGCGGTCACGCGCTCGAGCGGCAACTCGACTGTCTCCATCCGATCGCGGTCATAGTCGGCGGCGGCCAGTTCCATCTTGGCGAGGATGCCGGCCATGCCGCCTGAGCCGATCATTTCAAACTGCTGCGCTTGGCCAAGCTCGTTGAGTTGCCCGCGCAATCCCGGCAGCGACGTTTCACTCAAGGCTTGGTCGATCGATTTGCGAACGGTTTCCAGTTCACCTCCCGCCGGCGGATCAGAGACGACGTGTCTCTCCATCATACGCACAGACCCAAGCGGGATGCTCGTGTGAAACCGCATTCCGTCCGCGTCGCCAACGATGAATTCGGTGCTACCGCCTCCGGTGTCGATGACGAGCGCCGGCGACTTGGCTAAGCGCGGACAGCCCATGACGCCGGCGAACGCGAGTCGTGCCTCGTTGTCGCCGCTGAGCACGTCCACTGCCTGGCCAAGCGCGTCGAGCAACTCAGCTGAGTTGCTCGAGTCGCGTACGGCGCTGGTGGCGATGATTCGCGTGTTACTACAGTCGTTCGCCTTGGCCAAGGCGAGCAACTCCTTCACCGCAGCGACGGTGGCCTGAATCGGTTCAGCCTGAAGTTTGCCGCCTGAGTAGAGGCCGCAGCCAAGTCGGGTTTGGCGGCTGGTTTCGAGATGCGGCGAAATCTCGTCGCCCCGCAGGTCGGCGATAAGCAGTTTCACCGAGTTGGTGCCGATATCGATGACGCCGCGCCGCATGGGATGCTCAAGTGTGGTCGTGGGCGAGAATGGCAGCACCCGTAATGCCGGCGGCATCGCCGAGGGTGGTGGCCATGATGCGCACCTGCCGTGCGCCGGGCATGATGCGGCCCAGCGCAGCGTCGCGGATTTTCGGTAACATGACGGTATGCAACTGCTCGATGAGTCCGCCGCCAAGCGCGACCACTTCCGGGTTGAGCAGGTTGCAGAGGTTGGCGATGGCGAGGCCGGTGTAAAAACAGGTCTCGTCGAGCACGCCCGTGGCCAGTTTGTCGCCGGCCTCGACGGCACGTCGGAGTTTACCGCTGCGAATCCGGGTCACGGAAGGATCGTCGGCCTCCATCAATTGAGTGAGTTCGCCGCCGTCGTTCACGGCCGACTTGACCCTGTTAAAAATCGCCGTGCGGCTGGCGAGCGCCTCAAAACATCCGCTCGTGCCGCAACCGCAAAGCGGCCCGTCGGGGTCAAGCACCATGTGCCCCACCTCGCCGGCCGCCCGCGTGGCGCCGGTCAGAAACACGCCGTTGGTGATGATGCCGGCGCCGATGCCGGTGCCGAGAAAAATGCTGACCATGTCGTTGGGCTTGGCCTCGAGCTCGAGTCGGTGAATGCCGGTCGCGGCCACGTTGCAGTCGTTACCGAGCCAGACGGGGCAGCCAAGTTGCGCCTCGAGGTCAGTCTTTAGAGCGACGTCTCGCCAATCGAGGTTCGGGGCGAACAACACGTGCGACTCGTCGCTGTTGATCGAACCGGGTGCGCCGATACCCACACCGCTGGCCTTGACAGGGTCGATACCGGCCAACTCGGCGGCGGCGCGGATGGTTTTGACGATCCGGCCGCAGACGGCATCGTAGCCTCCCTCCGGCTTGGTCTTGGTTTTTTCTGTAGCGAGACATTGGTAATCGGTGTCAAAAACCCCGGCTAGTATCTTCGTCCCGCCAAGATCCACTCCGATGTAATGTTCCTCCATGGGATGTCTAGGCGGCTATCCAAGGACACCCTCGACATTGCAACGCAACTCGCGGTTGAGCCCATTCATCGACTGGTCTGCATCGATGGTGGTGTACCCCCACGACTTGCGGTATTCGTCGAACTTGTTAGCCATCAACTGCTGGTACTGGACAAAACTGTCAAACATGTCGAGGGACAGCCCGAGGTCCATGCCGCTTTCCCAGTAGTCGAGCGTGCGGTTTTTCATGAGGTTACGCTGGATCAGTTTCTCCGACGGCAGCTTGAGGTAAAACACCGCGTCCGGCTTGATCGCGATGCTGTAGAGGCTCTTCACCCAGTCCTCGTCGAGCCCGCGCACCATGTCCCTCGCCATGAGCGTGTAAATGTACCGGTCTGCCAGCACGATGAACCCAGCACGCAGCGACGGGATGATGATGTTTTCCAGTTGATCCGCAAAGTCGGTCGCGTAAAACAGGCTCAGCGTAGTACGGTTGAGAATATTCCCGTTCTTCGCACTCTCGAGTTCCTCGCTGGCAAGGTTCGAGCGCTTGAGTCCGACCTGCGTTGTGGCGTGCCCGCTGGCCTCAAGCCAATCGACCAGACGCCGGATTTGCGTCGAACGCCCCGAACCGTCGGCTCCCTCTATAACGATCAACCGACCAGTCAACTCGCCGGGCTTGACCCCAGGCAATGAGTGCCCAATGAAGCATTTGGCCAGTGGCTTCGGCGATTTCACTCGCGAGGTGGCCTTCCGTCTACTGCTGGGTTTGCGCTTGGCTGTCATGACAGTTTGTCGAGTTCGTATTGGGCAAGGTCGATCGCCTTGGCCAAGCGCTGGCGCACCTGCTCCTGCTGTTTCTCGATCGGCTGATTGGCATTGATTTGAATCAGCCCAAACTCGCTCTTCATGGCCGTATAGACCTTGAGCAGCCGACCCTGAAACAGTCTGAAACTCTCCTCGATGTCGCTCGACAAGCCAAGGTCCATCCCGGCCTCATGGTACTTGAGCTGCGGACGCCCCTGCAAAATACGATTCAGCGAGACTTCGAGCGGGGCTTTGAAAAAAAATGTCAAATCAGGCAGTGCGGCAAAATTGTAAATGCGCCGCACCCAGTCCGGCGAGCAGCCGCGCACGGTGTCACGCGCGAACGCGGTGAACTTGTACCGGTCGCACAACACGATGTAACCTGCCTTGAGCAGAGGCACGAGCTGGCGCTCGTAGCGATCGGCAAAGTCGGTGGCGTGAATCAGACTGAAGGTCGTTGGCGTGAGCAGCCGTTCAGCCTTGCCCCGACGTGTGGCGCTCTTGACCAAATCGGACGAGTTCCACTCGCTGAAAAACACCTTGAGCCCCTGCAACTCCAGCCAGCGCTTGAGCAGGTAGAGCTGTGTCGATTTGCCGGAGCCGTCGATCCCCTCCACGGCAATCAACCGCCCGGGATAGCCGAGCTGCGCAAACGTTTTCTCCGGCTTTTTTTTCATCAACTAAAACATGAGAATCTTCTGGAACAACTGAATCGCCCCTAAGGAAACAGAATGGACAATTTGGAACAACTGCGGAAACAAATTGATTGCGAGCAGCAGAATGATGAAACCGTATTGTGCAATCTGCATATAGGTTTCCTCACTCATGCCAATGACTTGCCGCAACACGTGTGATCCGTCCAGCGGTGGGATCGGGATCAGGTTGAACACGCACAAAATCATGCTGATATAAGCGACCAACCACAGCTTGTGAACGACCGCATCCAGCCCGACATCGATCGGCAACTCAATGGCCAAGCGATACACCGCCATGATGACGACGGCCAAAATCACGTTCATCGCCGGGCCGGCCATCGAGACGAAAATATCATCACGTTTGCGGTTGCCGTAATTGCTTGGGTTGACTGGCACCGGCTTGGCCCAGCCGAAGATAGCGATGCCTGGACTGAAAAAAAAGATCGCCAGTGGAATCAGCACCGTGCCGATCGGGTCGATGTGCACGATCGGGTTGATGGTCATACGACCCATTACCCGTGCGGTATCGTCACCACACTTGTGGGCCATCCAAGCATGGCCAAACTCATGAAACGAGAGAAGTGCGACAAGGCAAAGCCACATCGCCACTCCGTTCGCCAGTTGAGACGGGTTAATATCCACGTCGGCGCAGCTTATCAGACTGTCGGGGGCGTCCCAACCAAAACCCGCTCGCGCACGGCTTCCGGCAGCCACTGGGCGTTCACGCAGTTGATCAGTTTCCCGCCGCGCAACGCCCGGACAATCTCCTCCGCCGCCTTGGTGCGCATCTCCAGCAGCCCCTCGACGGAGTAAAACGCCGTGTGCGGCGTGAGGATCAAATTAACATTCGACTCATCAGCATCGCGCCAAAGCTGAATCAGCGGTTCGTCGGCCCGGGCCGGTTCCGCCGGAAGCACGTCAACGCCCGCCCCGGCGATTTTGCCCACGCGCAACGCTGCCGCCAAAGCCGCCGTATCCACCACCGCACCACGCGCAGTGTTCACGAGAATCGCACTTGGCTTCATACGGCCAAGGGCATCAGCGTCGATCATTTGCCTCGTCTCGTCAGTCAACGGCACGTGCAGCGAAACCGCGTCGCTCGTCTCCAGCAGTTCCCTGAGGTCAACCATCTCCACCCCGAGCACCTTCTCGATGCCGGGACGCAGATACGGGTCATGTGCGATTACTCGCATCCGCATCGCCTTGGCACGTTGCGCTGTTGCCTGCCCAATCCGCCCCAGGCCAACGATGCCCAGCGTCGCCCCGGCCAGGCGCGGAACCGGCTCAACGGCCCGGCAATCCCACGGCTCAAGTGACTGTTTCAGGCCTCGCTCAACCAGCAGAAATCGCCGGTTGCAGGCGATCAACATCCCAATAGCGTGGTCGGCAACCTCGTCCACGCCGTAGTCCGGCACGTTACAGACCGGAATGGCGCGCTCGGCGGCTCGTCGATAATCCACCGCATCGTACCCCACTCCACCGCGGACAATCACCTGGCATTTCTCCAACCGGTCAATGATCCCGGCGGTGAGGGATACTTCGTGAAAAATAATAATCGCATCAGCATCCTCTACACGCCCCTCGAGTTCGCCTACTGAACGAGCCTGCAGACACTCGACCTTGGCCAAGCCGGAGAAAATCGTCTCCTCAGGCTCAACCGGTGGAGAGACGTAGTCAGTGATAACAACCTTAAACATCGGGGCAAAGCTACCGCCCAAACTACGCTTGGCCAAGCTCACTCGAACTTGCCTTGCCCATACCACTTGGCCATTATCAGCGCCGTGAACCAACTCGCTCGTATCCCCAAGGCCACGATGTTATTCATCGCCAGCACGACCATGACCGCATTTGGCCAAGCCGAAACTCCCGCCGAAGCCTTGGCCAAGGTTCGCAAAGCCCACGCCAAAGCGGAAGCCGGCTACACCGCCACGCTGAAAAGCGAACCCAACAACGCCAACCTGTACCAGCAACGTGGCGTGGTGCGGTTTTTTCAGCTTAAATTCACCGAGTCGCTGGCCGACTTCGACAAGTTCATCGAGATGACACCCAGCCGCGAACCGTACCATTGGCAGCGCGGGCTCGTTCATTATTACGCGGGTAAATACAAAGACGGCCGCAAACAATTCGAGTCACACCAGACAGTCAACACGCAAGACGTCGAGAATGCCGTGTGGCATTACCTTTGCGTTTCAAAAACCGACGGCGTGAAGGCGGCGGAAAAACTGTTCATCAAAATCACCTCCGACCGACGCGTACCCCTAAAGGAAATCCACGCGCTCTTCGCCGGCAAAGGCACCGAGCAACAAGTGCTCGACGCCATCCAGACCGGCGACCCCGGCCCGGCCACCCTCGCCCGCAACCAATTCTACGGCCATCTCTACCTTGGTCTGTACTTTGAGGCGCAGGGCAATGCCATAAAGACGGCCGACTACATCGCCAAGGCCACCAAGGATTACGAAACGCACGGCTACATGGGTCAGGTCGCCCGAGTCCACCACGAGTGGCTCCAACAAAAAGCCAAAAATAAGGAAGGTAAACCCGAGAAATAAATGAACTCCTTAGGACACGCGACACCCGATGGTAAGGAGGACGTTTGCCCAAAGCGCCTGGTCGGCGGTTTGAATCGTCAGCACATGGTCGTCTGACATGACCGCATCGTAGAAATCCCACTTTTGGATCGGCTCCAGTTTCAGGCCAAGATTGGCCTCGCCAATGATTTGCTCGTACTCGGTCCAGGCTGGCGGTGGACCGTGCTTCGCGTAAGGATCATCGTCCGGAATACCCATCGTGTTGACGGCCTCCAGCGGAATTGCCGTAACCAATGCCCGCAACACCTGGCTGCAGGTCACCACTCCCGGCGAGAGATTCAACGACACCAACTCGGCTTCAGGCCCGATTTTGGACGAAGCCGGATAGTTGCCGTCGCTAATCAAAACTTTCGAATGATGGCCCGCTTGGCCAAGGATTCCATTGATCTCCGGATGAATCAGTTGGGAATGCAAGAGCACGGCAGAAGTCTACCGACCACCCAAGCGACTGCCAAGCAACGATTCCACAGCACTTGCCCAGGCGCGGATCAAGCTTGAAGCTTCGGCATATTTCCCCTATTCACGGGCCACACTTTTAGATCTATACGATATCATGAAACGCATTGCTCAACACCTTGGCTTAACGGCTCTAATGTTCGCCTTAACAGGCTGCTCCCCTTCCAGCGACAAACCGGCTGCCGACGGCTCCACCAAAGCCAGTGGTGACACCAGTGCTCCAGCAAAAACCAAAGGGACCATCGCCTACACGCCGCTAACGCTTTCCAACCCTTTCTTTAAGGTCATCGGTGACCATATCACTGCGGAGGCCGCCAAAAACGGCTACGACACGCTGATGGTCGATCCGGACATGGACGTAAAAAAACAGTCCGATCAATTCGACGATTTCATCTCGAGTGGTGTCATCGCCATCATACTCGTGCCATGCGACCGACTCTCGATCGGGCCCGCCGTGAAATTAGCCAATGCCAAGGGCATCCCGGTGTTCACCGTCGATGCCAAGTGCGCGGCAGAGGGCGCCGAAATTGCCGGACACGTCGGTACCGACAACTTCCAGGGCGGTGAACTCGCCGGCCAGGCGATGATCAAGGCGCTCGGGGAAAACGGCGGCAAAGTGCTCATTCTGGATTTCAAGAAAGCTCACTCCTGCGTTCTGCGCGTAGCCGGCTTCAAGAAAGTTATCAACGCACACAATTCCAGTCGCACTACAGGAAAAATTGAAATCGTTGCCGAACTGAACGGCAATGGAGCCCGCACCGAGGGGTACCAATCGACCGCAGACGCCCTCCAAGCTCACGACGACCTGGATGCAGTTTTCGCGATCAACGACCCGTCCGCACTGGGCGCCTACACCGCCATAGAGGAAGCCAAGAAACAGGATCAAATCAAGATCATTGGTTTTGATGGTCAGTTGGACGGTAAACAGGGCATCAAGGACGGCAAAATTTTCGCCGATCCGATCCAGCATCCGGACAAGATGGGGCAGCAGATTGTCCAGAACATCATCAGGTATCTCGCAGGTGAGGAGTACGAAAAAGATGCCCTCATTCCGGCTACGCTCTACGATAAAGCCGCGGCTGATCAGGATCCTGAGCTGAACTAACCCAACTGCATGCCCCCAACGCCTGACCTGCCTAGCGGAACCCCGCTGCTTCGAATGCGCGGCATTCGAAAGTCGTTCCCCGGGGTCAAGGCTCTCAAGGGGGTCGACCTCACGCTGCAAGCCGGTGAGGTGCTGGCGTTGCTCGGTGAGAATGGCGCAGGCAAAAGCACACTGATCAAGATACTCGGTGGCGCACATCAAACGGACGAAGGCACCATTGAGATCAGCGGCCAACCGGCCAGCGTTGCCACGCCGCAGTTATCGCAGGCCTCCGGTATCGGTATCATTTATCAGGAGTTCAACCTTGTTCCTTACCTGACCGCACGCGAAAATATTTTCCTCGGGCAGGAACCCGGCCGAATTAGTTTCATCCCCAAACGCAAAGAATCACAAAAGACAAGGGATCTGTTTGAGCGTATTGGTATCGATATCCCGATCGAAGCCGAGTGCCGTCAACTTAGCGTCGCCCAGCAACAGATCGTCGAGATCGCCAAGACACTCGCCCAGAATGCCCGCATCATCGTCATGGACGAACCCAGCGCCGCCCTCTCGCCACGCGAAACCAAAGGCCTGTTCAAGGTTATTGATGAACTCAAGTCACACGGCATCGGCATCATCTACATCAGTCATCGACTAGATGAAATTTTCAAGGTTGCCGACCGCGTGACCATCCTGCGCGATGGCGAGCACATTGATACCCGGCCAATTACCAGCCTCACTCGCGAGAAAATGATCGAATTAATGGTCGGCCGCAGTCTCGAGAAGGAATTCCCCAAGCACGAGGCTACGCTTGGCCAAGCGCGGTTCGAAGTCACGAACCTTCGACGCGGCTCCCGAGTGCGCGGGGTTTCGTTCAACATCCGAGCCGGCGAGGTGCTCGGTCTCACCGGTCTTGTGGGTGCCGGTCGCACCGAGACCGCCCGACTGCTATTCGGTGCCGACCGTCCTGAACATGGCGTGATCCGCCTCGACGGCAAACCGCTTAAGATCAAGTCACCGCGCGACGCCATCCGGCAGGGCATCTGTCTGCTTACCGAGGATCGCAAGACTCACGGCCTGGTGCTTGGCCAGACCGCCCGTGAAAACTTCGGCCTGCCCAACCTGAGCCAGTTTGCCTCGCTTGGCTTCATCCGCCAACGGGAGGAATCACGGGAGTTCCTCCGTTACGTCGATCAAATCCAAATCAAGATCGCCGACCCCGAACAAATCACAGGCACCCTCTCCGGCGGCAACCAACAAAAAGTCGTCCTCTCTAAATGGCTACAGCGAAATGCCGAAGTGATCATCTTTGACGAGCCCACTCGGGGTATCGACGTTGGTGCCAAATACGAGATTTACCAACTCATCAATCAACTCGCTCAACAAGGCAAAGCCATTCTCATGATCAGTTCGGAACTAACCGAAATCCTCGGCATGAGCGACCGAGTTCTCGTCATGAACGAAGGCCATATCACCGGCGAAATCACCGATATCGCCAACGCGACCCAGGAAGACATCATGAAACTCGCGACTAAACGCGAAACGTTAGCAGCTTGAAAAAAATCGATTACACAAAGCTTTTGTTCGATTACGGAACCCTGCTCGTACTTGCCCTGCTGTGCGGTTGGTTTAGTTACGTCACGATTGAAGAACAATCGCCAACGAGCATTTCTGCAGCCGAGCGCTTGGCCAAGCGCGTTAGCGACGAACTGCCGGCAGAAGCCAAAGTCATCGTACTCGTCCGCCAAGGCGGCAAAGGCGAATCGTTCGCCAAAACATTGACAGAGCAATTGACTGAAGCAGGCGTTTCCGTTGGATCAACCACCATTGGAGAGCCTACTGATGCCCGCAAGGTGCTCACCAACTTTGGGAACACCGATAAGGAACTTGCCGGTATCATTGCCGACAAGCACATGGCCAATTTCGCCAAATCAAATCTGGCCAAGCTCGGCCAAGCGCACCCCGGCTTGGTCAAGGCCAAGATTTTCCAACCGGAAGGCTACCTGTGGCCCAACTTCCTGAAGAAAGAACACCTGTTGAATGTGATGAAGCAAATTTCAGTGGTCGCCATCATCGCCATCGGGATGACCATGGTCATTATTACGGCAGGTATCGACCTGTCTGTAGGCAGTCTGATCGCTTTTTCAGGAGTCATCACGGCTTTGACCATCCAATCACTGGGTGGCGACGCACCGACCACCGGACACCTCTGGTACGGGGCCTTGGCCGGGATGCTCGCCTGCAGCTTGGCCGGCTGTTTCACCGGTGGACTAGTCACCCTGTTCCGCATCCCCGCTTTCATTGCCACGCTCGGCATTATGTTCATCGCCAAGGGCTTGGCCTTCATTTTTTCCGACTCAGCCCCAATTCCGGTTGCGAACGAGGCTTTCGGTTGGCTTGGGCGAGGACGCGACTTATTGGGACTACCCAACAGCGTGATCCTCATGCTGATCCTATTTGCCGTAGCACATGTGATGATGACCCGAACCTCTATCGGCCGCTACATCTACGCTGTCGGGGGCAACCCGGAAGCCGCTCGCCTCTCCGGCGTACCGGTGCAATGGGTGCTGCTCTTCGTTTACACGCTCACCGGATTACTGGCCGGCTTGGGCGGCGTGATGGAGGCGTCTCTCCACACCACCGGCGACCCCAAGTCCGGCGATCTTGTTGAGTTAAAAGTCATCGCAGCCGTTGTCGTTGGAGGAACCAGTTTGGCCGGTGGCCAGGGGAGAATTACGGGAACACTCATCGGCGCATTCATTATCGCCGTCATCAACAACGGCATGAACCTCACCGGTGTCGAATCACACATGCAGAAAGTCATCTACGGCACCGTCATTCTCGTCGCCGTGCTGATCGACCGACTAAAAATCCATCTCCTTAAGTTAAAGAAAGCCTAATCACCCACCGCCCACCTGTCCGCAGATGTTAAATCCCCCGGTCAACAATCAATTATTTTGCAACAGGGATTTTTTGAACTCCGAGTACTCCGTATTTGCCGAGTCCAACTCAATCGCCCGGTCGATGTACTTCAGCGCATCCGTCTGGTTATTGAGCATCTTCTCAATCTGGGCACTTCGGTAGAACACAACGGCATTATCCCCGCCCAACTCCCTGGCCTTGGCGATGGCATAAGTTACCGGCCTTTTGGTTTTTTCTTCTACCCCACCCATTACCAGCAATTGATGGGCGAAGCCACTCAACAACTCTGGGTTTGAGGGGCTTAGCTGAAGCGCCTTGAGTAAATCAGGCAGGGCCCCTGATTCCGCAAGATCGTTCACGATCTGCTCCCGGGTGGTATCGCCAATCGGGGCCGCCTTTGCATTTGACGATTCATCGATCAACCAGGCCAACCAATTTGCCATAGATCCATTTGCGGCGATCCCCCTAGCTTCCTCCTTCAACTTGAGTGATTCTTCCCGACTAATATTTTCGTATGCACCGGAGTCATTGATCCTGAATCCCACCATAGAATTGGCCAATCCCGGCAACCAAGAGGAATAATCGAATCCTGTCTCCGGGATTTGAACTGGAACGCGATAAACACGCCCATCGGATCCAGGGGCAGTCAAAACTGTTCCTTTGTTGTTAATGAAAAGCGCTCTTCCATTCGATAATTTCACCGGTCCCATAAAGACATTACCCTCTTCTCGATTCCAACCGTACAAAAATCCACCATCCATGAAAGTGAAAACGTACCGGTCATTATTCGGATGAAAAACAACCCCTTCGACCTCATAGTCATGCTTTAGTGTATCTCGTACCTTTTCCCCACTAACAACATCCCAAATGGTCACACTCCCGTCTTCTGTTGCAACTGCGATCAGGCTTTCCCCCTTGTTCACTCCATGGGATTGGTACAATTGCCCCAGATCCAGCGGAATAATGGTTTTAAGCCTGTCTTTGCAAACATAGACAACCGAAGAATCGCCACTAACGACCACATAGCTTTTCGTCATGGGAAGGAAATCAACATATGCTCCCCGAAGATCGAAATAGGACCCCACCTTGGCACCGGAATTGATGTCATAAAATTGCCCCCCTGATCTCCTGTTACTCAGAGGGCGCCCAAACATTAAATCTTCATCACCCGTCAAAAAAGGCATACTAAAGCGTTTATCAATCGGGAAAGATTTCCCGATCAGCTTTTTGCTGATCACATCCATTACAGAAACGATACTGTTCGTTGAAATCATTGCAAGCCGCTTGCCCAAGCTATCAAGTCGAGCTCTACTTATCCCTGAAGGCAGCTTATACTTTTCCTTAGTTGTTGAATCCTTATAGTTCACGATATTCAAAACAAGATTCGTCTGCTGAGTCGTGCCCAAGAATAAGGCCTGCTCATCCTCCCAATTAACACGAAATGGGTAATATCTTCTACCCTTAAGGCGATTCATGGCAACCCCTGCCTCATCGACAGCAACTGAATATGGTTTTTGATCTTCAAAACCCAGGATTGAAAGCTCGTCGGAGTTTAGTGTCGACAACCGATCCAAACTTTCTTCATAATAAACAGAGCTACTGCCCGCAGAAAACGACTGACTTGCCTGCTCCGCTTTCCTGAATGGGAGGTTTACCTTGTATAAATCTCCCCC
>JABGZB010000225.1 GCA_018674955.1 Verrucomicrobiota bacterium
TGCCCCGATCGTTCCACTTTTTGGATTCATACCCATATTTAGTCGGCATGGGTATTGTTTATGCAATTGTTTATGCAAGTGCAATAAAAAAGGGTACTCAAATTAACGAATACCCAATGATATCAGCAATAAAACAACCTTATTTAAATTTCTTAGCTACCAAGCAGGCGTTGTGGCCGCCGAACAAACAACTTGGGTCACGGGTCAAAGTACTTTGCGGGCCCCCTAAACCACTTTGACCGGCGTCCAAAGTACTTGTGGGACTCCTAAACAAGTTTGGTAGCCCCACAAACGATTTTGGGGAGCGAATGAAGTACTTGTGGGACACCCCAAACTACTTTGTGTATGCCTCGATCGACCTTGGGGCTATCTCAAACTACTTCGGTAACACACCGAAACCGGACAAATCATACAAAACCAAAGAAAGGTCTTATTTCGGCAGCCTTGAGTTTGCGCGGCCTTCGAGGACCTTGGAGGTGGGTTGATAGTTTCCGATAAACTCTTCGCGATAACTATCGAATGTGCCCTCAGCCAAGTGGCGGCGAATGTCACGCATCACTTCCATAAAAAAATGCGAGTTGTGCACGCTGAGCATTCGTAGTCCTAGAATTTCACCGGCCTTGAGCAGATGACGCAGATAGGCACGTGTGTGGTGCGTGCAGGCAAAACATTCGCAGCCCTCCTCGATCGGTCTGAATTCCTCCTTTTGGTGACTGGCTCGGAGGTTGATCGCGCCACGCGAGGTGTAGGCAGTACCGTTCCGAGCAACACGGGTCGGCAGCACGCAGTCGAACATGTCCACGCCGCGTGCAACAAGCTCGATCAACTGCGCCGGGGTGCCCAGCCCCATCGCGTAGCGGGCCTTGTCAGCCGGCAGGTGTGGCTCGGTGAGTTCGACGGCGTGCATCATTTCCGGCTCCGGCTCACCGACGCTGACGCCACCGATGGCGTACCCGTCGAAGTCCATCGCAACCAGTTCCTCCGCACAACGCTTGCGGAGCTCGGGGGCATTGGCGCCCTGCACGATGCCGAAGTACAGCTGGCCCTCGGCGCGGGGTTGCTCGGCGCAGATGGCGGCCCAATCGAGCGTGCGTTTGACGGCAGCTTCCAAATCGGCAGCGGATGCGCCGTGCGGCGGGCATTCGTCGAATAACATCGCGATATCGGAGCCGAGTTCGCGCTGGATGGCCATCGATTCTTTCGGCCCGAGAAAAAGCATCTCGCCGCTGAGGTGCGAGCGAAACTCGACACCGTCGTCTCGCACCTTGCGAATCTTGGCCAAGCTATAAACCTGAAACCCGCCGCTGTCGGTGAGGATAGGCTTGTCCCAGTTCATGAACCGATGCAGACCGCCGGCCTTGCGGATGATATCCATGCCGGGACGGAGGAAGAGGTGGTACGTGTTGCCGAGCAGAATCTCCGTGCCGATCTCGTTGAGTTCGCGCAGGTCGAGCGCCTTAACGGTCGCCTGCGTGCCAACCGGCATGAAGACCGGCGTGTCGATCGTACCGCGCTTGGTGGTCAACCGGCCTAGACGCGCCTTGCTGCGCGGGCTAGTTTTGATCAACTCATACATTCGCGGGAAGAAAAGAGAATCAGCGCTTGGCCATGCGGCGGCCTACCATACGCCCTCGGCGAGGAGCGCGACGGTTTTTTTGGCCAAGTCGTTGGCAAGCATCGGGAGCGCCTGCCTCTCGGCACTGACCAAGTCGCCACCCAACCGGACGGTGGTGCGGCCGGTCAACTCGCGATCGATCAGCACCTTGCCGGTGGCCTTCTCGGCGGCGCGGACGCGGGTGACGAGTTCCACTTCGAAGTCGCGTACACTGAGGATGTCGCGTGGCTGAAAGCTCACGGCGGACCGGCGATACGCAGTGATGTCGCCGCTGAGCAGCACGTCGCCATCACCGCCGGTGGCCAGCCCAAATGTGCCATCACGCTGCAGTTCGCGGCGGATGGAGGCGTTGAGCGACTCGGTGAGGCCGGGCTGCGGCGTGTCGTTTTGGAACAGGCCCACCTCGATGGCCTGACCGACGGGGATCGCGGGGTTCACCGGGCCAAGCCGGTAGCTGGCGCAGCCGGAGGCCACCACAGCGACGGCCAAAAAGAAGGCTGCGCGACTGGCGGGCGAATGGGTCATTACGGTTGTTCGCCCGATGCTTTTTCCGCATCGAGCTGCCGCTGCAATTCGTCGATCTTCCGCAGTGCAATCGCGGCATTCTCGGTGCCGGGAGCGAGATCCTTCACCTCGTTGTAATAGTTTTTTGCGCCGGCAAACTTTCCGCGTTTTTCGTAATAGCGCGCAATCTTCAGGTTACCCAGAGCCTGCTCGACCTTCATGGATTTAATTCTTCCCCGGGCTTGAGGCACTCGTTCATCATTGGGATAAAGTGCGATGAAATCCGAAAAGGCATCGATGGCCTTGTGAGTTACGCCTTGGTCGTATTCCGCATCGAGCGACTGCTGTTGGTAGGCGGAGCCAGCGGCGAACAATCCCCCGGCGGCGATGTCGGGTCGGTCGTGGTATTGGTCGGCCGCCTTCTCGAAAGCCCGAACCGCCATGCGATAGTTTTTATGCTTTTCATTCTGTGAGAACTGAAAGCCGCGCGCCTTATTGATCCAA
>JABGZB010000021.1 GCA_018674955.1 Verrucomicrobiota bacterium
ATCGGCGTTCGCAGTTGGCCGTCAATGGCTGTCGTCGGCCCGAAGGGCAACCTCATGCTGATGGTCTCCGGCGAAGGCAACAAGGAGGTGATCGACGCCTGCATCACCGCCGCGCTCGCGTTTTATCCGAAAGACATTTTCCGGCACGACCCCGTCCCGATGTCGCCGGAAAAAAACAAAAAACGCATCGACTCGCCGCTGCGCTACCCCGGAAAACTGGCGATCGATCCCGACGGCAAACGACTCTTCATCAGCGACTCGAACCACCACCGCATCGTGATCACCGATCTCGACGGCAAATTCATCGACACCATCGGCACTGGCCGCATCGGCCTTGCCGATGGCGGCTACGATGAGGCACAGTTTTTCCGACTTCAGGGTCTCGCTTTGCACAAGGGCAACCTTTATGTCGCCGACGCCGAAAACCACGCACTGCGTGTCGTCGATACGAAGGCCAAAACCGTCCGCACCCTTGCCGGTAACGGTACGCAGGGTCGCGACTACAAAGGCGGCAAAGGCGGCCGCGAGCAACCGATTAGCACGCCGTGGGATGTCCTCGTCGAGGACGACCAAGTCTTCATCGCCATGGCTGGCACACACCAGATCTGGTCGTACGACATGAAGAAAAAAATCGCAAAAAATTACAGTGGGAACGGCTCCGAGCAAAACCTCAATCGCACCGACCGGCTGCTCGCCGCGTGGGCGCAACCGTCCGGCTTGACCGTCGGCAACGGCGAGTTGTTCGTCGCCGACAGCGAAAGCAGTACTGTGCGCGCGATCAACTTGGCGAGCGGAGCCACCCGCACTATCGCAGGCGGCGAGAATGACAAACCGCGCAACCTGTTCGCGTTCGGCGACACGGATGGCGTCGGCGAAAAGGCCCGCATGCAGCACGTCCTCGGCGTCCAGTGGTGGGCAAAGGAAAACAAGGTCATCGTCGCCGACACGTACAACCACCGGCTCAAGTTACTCAACCCGAAAACCGGCGAGGTCCGGCGCTGGGTCGGCTCCGGCAAACCGGGCCTCCGCGACGGCAACGGACTCGACGCACAACTCTCCGAGCCGTCCGGATTCGTGCTTGACCCGAAAGCCAAACGGCTGTTCGTCGCCGACACGAACAACCACGTCATCCGCGTCGTTGACCTCGAGTCGCACGAAGTGGGCACGCTCAAACTCACCGGTGTTCCCGCTGCTGGGGAACCGGTCGCACCTCGTAGTCTTCGGTTGGCCGACCTGCCCGGCACGCCGACGATTCGAACCGAGCCTCTACGCTTGTCCAAGGGCAAAGACAACGTGCTGACGCTGCACCTCACACTCCCCGCTGGCCATCACTTTACCGAGGAAGCCGGCAGCCGCTGGCAGGTCATCGCTGACGACAAGTCGCCGATCCGCATCGACGAAACCAAGGCCGCCGGTGCGCTGAAGGAGAACGCCACGATCCGCATTCCAGTGACGTTGAGGGACGGTGCCAACGGAGGGCTCGTACGCGTCGAGGCGATCGCCTACTTCTGCGAAGATGACGGGCCATGCCAAGTTTCCGGAGTGTTGTTTGAGGTACCTATCGCGCTTGCTCAAATGTCAGGGAAACCGGTCGGGCTCAAGCACACCTTCAGCAGTCAGATCGCCAAGTTCGGAATTCCCATTGACCCTCATTGATTTTGCTATATCTAATGTAAGTTCAATTAATGATGAGACTATTGCCTTTCTCAGCAAACCCGGTAGCAAGACGGGTGAATAATTGAAAGCTGAAGGAAAATGAATCACCTCTGAGGCAACAGTTAAAGCGCCCTGAAAACTGAGCTTGAGTCAATGAGCACGATTTTATTGGGGAATAAATTTGGCGATGTAACGTAGTAGCATAGGAACTGAGATTCCTTTTAATAAATGAAAAACATACTAATCACAATCGCAGCCGTACTTCTGGTGGGGTGTACCTCAACTAAAAGCCTAAGTTTTTCTACTATTTCCATTGGCATGAATAAAGATAAGGTCATTGCCTTGAAAGGAGAACCATTCCGGGTCGCGGCCATGGGAGGGTCGGAATACTTTATTTACAGAGGCTTTGATAAGGAAATCTTTAAACCTCATGGGCTCAGTGTCTATGAAGCTTTTATCCGATTCAAAGATGGCAAGGTAGATGCCTATGGAAGATTAGATGATTTCGATAGCACGAGGCACAAAGAATTGTTGATCAAGAAAGCTGAAAACAAATGAAACACCTCCTAATCACAACAATCGCAGCCGTGGTGCTGGTGGCCTAGGGAAAACGCCGAGAAAACCGGTCGGGCTCAAGCACACCTTCAACAACCAAACCGCCCAGTTTGGCCGCCCGGTTGGCGAAACGTCATAATTCGGTGTTTTTATTTGACAATATATTATTAAATATATTATCATTCCCTAAGAAGTTAAAACCACCAAATGAAAACGGAACTTAAACCAAACAACCTCACGCCGCTTTTTTGCGCGGCAATCCTGATCTTCGGCTGCTCTAAGTCGAACCACGCAGCCGACAACACGCCGAAAGGCCCGCCCGCAGCGGTGAAAACCAGCTTCGAGTCGGTCGTCTCAAGGCTCGATCCCAACGGCCATCTTTACGCCTACTTGAGCACCGAGCAGGCGTTGGCAAAACTGGACGAGACCCTCGAAGGCCTTATCTCAATGGCCAAGAACGGTACCGAGGCTTTTGGCGGAGGCCTAATGGACAACCCGTTCGTGGCGCCGTTCGTCGAGGGCGTGCTGGGTGTCGTCGAGCCTGCCTTCAGGAAGAGTGGCGTCGGCGAAATCAGCGGCGTCGGTATGAGCAGCCTCGCGATCGAGGAAAACCTCTGGCGCAGCAAGATGTTCGTGCACCATCAACCGAGCAAGGGCAGTGGCCTGATCTGGGACATGTTCGGCGAGCAACCGCACACGTTCGATGTGCTCTCGCTGGC
>JABGZB010000226.1 GCA_018674955.1 Verrucomicrobiota bacterium
CCCGCCTCGCAGTTGGCGCTGCAGTTTGGCTTCTTGGTGCAACTCGGCTTGGCCGTCTCGGCTTGGATTCTCAGTCATCGCGGTAAGACTGTCCTTGTTGATGGTGGTTACTTGATCTTCGGCGGAATGCTCTGGAATGCGGGGGTCACGTTGGGTTTCCTGGGCATCCTGGCCGGCAACGCTAGCGGGCTGGAGGGGTTACAGATGCCGGGCAAGGTGTTGCCGCTGCTGTTTTTCGGGTTCGCGCTCGTGGGCCTGAGCCTGGTGCAGACGAACAATCGGCGTACCGACGAGGAGATGAGCCCGGCGCAGTGGTTCCTATTCGCCGCCACGCTTTGGCTGCCGTGGGTGCTTGGCGGTTCGTATTTGCTGATTCATTTCTTCCATGCCAAGGGGGTGGTGGCCAACATCGTCGATTGGTGGTTCATACAGAATTTCGCCAAGGTGTACCTGACGTTCGTCGGTCTGGGCACGCTGTTCCACTTTTTGTCCGCTTTGAGTGGTCGTCAACTGGTGGGGCGCGGCTACGCACAGTTCGCGTTCTGGATGCTGCTGCTGTTTGGCTCGGTCGGCGGCGTGAGCCCGGGCGCACCGGTGCCGGCTTGGCTGCCGGCGTTGAGCACGGTGACGGCTGTCTTTTATTTCTTCGGCGTGATCGCGGCGTGGGTGAGCCTCAAGCGGACAATTAACGGTGCTTCCGCCGTGAATGACGCCGACAGCTTGGCCTACAACTTGATGCGCTTGGCCGCTCTGCTTTTCATCTCGATCAGTGTCGTGAATGTGATTTTTGCGTTCCCAGGACCGGGAAGCGCAGCGGAGTTCACGACATACGGCCCGGCGATGGAGTTGCTTTTCAACTTCGGCTTCGTGGGGCTAACGCTGATCGCTGCTCTCTATCATATTTTCCCGCGCCTAGTCGGGATGGACTTCTCCCCGAAAATGACGAGGGTTCAAACCGCAGCTATCGTCCTCGGTTTGTTTGGGGCCACACTACCGACTGCCCTGGGTGGTTTGATGTCCGGCGACGCGGTGCTGGGCTCCGGGGTTTACTTCGCCAGCTTGGGCGACATTTTCCTGCTCGCGGGAAGCTTGATTTTGTTCCTGAACTTTTTTGGAGCTATCCTGTTCGCGGTGAAAAGCTGCGACTGCCTTGCCAGTTTTTGTGGCACCGGTAAAACAAAGGAGGCCAGCGCATGACGATTGGATTGAGTTTTTTATTGGGCCTCTTGGCCAGTTCGGTTTCTTACTTCATGCTCGGCCTGTGGTGGCCCGTTGCCGTGGTCGTGGGGCTCTTCGCATGGCTCGCTTTTGGCCTGCTCGACGTGAAGATGGACAGCACCTTCACCCTGCTGGGCGGGTTGCTCTTGATTTTCTGCGTGTCACTTTCCGCGATGGTCTTTCGCGCCAGCGACCAGTTGAGCGGGTTACAGTACGTTGATACTCAGGCCGTGGACGGTACCGAGTTTCGCTATCCCGTGCCGCTGCTCGGCAATGCCCGCTACGGTGAGGCGATTTACAAGGCCAACGGCTGCGCCGCATGCCACACCCAGCAAGTGACTCATGAGAGCGTTGTGCTGGACGTCAAGGCATTGGCCGGTGAGAAAAACCACGCCGCAGTGCAGGAGGCTATCAGCCGGTTTTACAAGGTGACCGGTCGTGAGGCGTCCGGTGGTGCAGCGCTTGGTTTGCCAGTTGGCGAATGGGAGACAGTGGTCAATGGTGCCAACGCTGCAGACGCATCAAAGGCTCGCAACTTCCTGTCTATTGCGGGTGCCTCGGTGGATGTTCAGGTGCGCTTTCGCGGTGAAGACCTGACACAGCACGATCTCCAGAACCCTCGCGGACGTGGCTGGGGCAAGCGTCGCTCCGTGGCGCAGGACTATCTGTTTGCCGAGCCGCCGATGCTCGGTTCGGTTCGCATCGGGCCGGACTTGGCCAACGTCGGAGCACGGCTCTCGCGCGAAGTGCTGATGCGCATTCTCCTGAACCCGAAAATCGTCAGGAAATACAGCAAAATGCCGCAGCACCGTTTCCTGTTTGAGAAGGTCGGCGAGGACGAGAAGGGCCAGCACATCATTCACGACGGGGAGAACACCTTCAAGCCCACCAAGAATGCCGAGGCATTGGTCGATTATTTGTTGAGCCTAAAAAGCGCGAACTACCCGTTGCCTGAGGCACCGATCAACCAGCCGTATACCTCCTCCATGCCGAAGCCGGTTTCGGCCCCTGCAGAGGCAGCAGATGCGGCCAAGGCCGGCAACAGCGGCAAGTAACCCAGCATTTCACGAGCAAAGATGGCGGCCAAAAAAACCAACGAAGAAACTGAAACAGCCAGCGCCAAAGTGGGCGGCCCGAAGCCGTGGGTGTTCGTTCTCATGGTGGTGGCTTTATACTGGGCCATCAATTATTTGGACGGCCATGGCGGCGGCTTCAACGCGAAGGTGTATGCGCCACACAAGGACGCTACCGCGGTGGCGAGCCTAAAGGTGCAAAAAACACCGGAGGAACAGGCGTTCGAGAGCGGTGCAAGAATTTATGGTGGCATTTGTGCAGCCTGTCACCAGCCGAACGGTAGAGGCAACGCCAACGCCGGTTATCCGCCGTTGGTCAATTCCGAGTGGGTGCTGAATGAGTCACCGAGTCGCGCTATCGCCATCGTCTCCAAGGGTCTTCAGGGCCCCATCGAGGTGGCCGGGCAAGTCTACAACAAGGTGGCAATGCCGTCACAGGGAGCCGCGTTGAGCGATGAGGACCTCGCCAATGTCATCAGCTACATTCGCCGTAACGGCGATTGGGGCGATGCGCACAACCTACCACTGGTGACCATCGAACAGGTCAAGGCTGTCCGCGAAACAATCGCCGATCGCTCCGCGGCGTGGACGGCTGACGAGTTGGTTCAACAATTCCCCGATAGCCAGTAGTCCCGCAACACACTTTTTGAATGGCGGCCAACGGGCCGCCTTTTTTTGTGCCGGGAGAACCGGCGCAAATGCGGCTTGGCTGTGATCTGTAATTCCGTTTCAATTGCTTCCAGCTGTTTGTGCAACGATTCACACAGGATGACTTCCCGTTATTTGTCCATCGACCTCGGCGCTGAGAGCGGCCGGGTGATGCTCGGCACGCTCGAGGACGGCCGCATCGCGCTCGAGGAGCTCTCCCGCTTCAGCAACACGCCGATCCGCGATGGCGAGCGGATGTACTGGAACATCCCGGCGCTGCTCGACGGCATCCGCGCCGGCTTGGCCAGTGCCGGTGCGCTTGGCCAAGTGATCACCAGCGTCAGCGCCGACGCGTGGGGCGTGGACTACGTGCTCCTCGATGCAGCCGGCGAGATCATCGAGCCGGTCTTTCACTACCGCGATCCGCGCACCGCCGAGGCCGAAAAAACCGTCCTCGCCAAGGTCGATTGGCCCACGCTGTTCGAGGAGACCGGTGTTCAGTACATGCTGCTCAACACCAGCATCCAGTTGTGTGCTGAGCCGCCCGCTCGCTTGGCCAAGTCCGCCCAACTGCTAACGATCGCCGACGCGATCAACTACCTGCTTAGCGGCATCGGTAAAATTGAGATGTCGATGGCCAGCACCACCCAGCTTTACAACCCACGACAGGCCAAGTGGAGCGAACGCCTCATCGACGCGCTGGGGCTACCCAACGCCATTTTCCCCGAGGTCGCTGCGCCCGCGACAACGCTTGGCCCGCTCAAGCCCGGCTTGGCCGCCGAGACTGGCTTGGGCAAGCTTAACGTCGTTGCGTCGCTTTCGCACGACACCGCCTGCGCGGTCGCCGCGTGCCCGGCGGAGGACGAGCGCTGGGCCTACATCAGCTCCGGCACCTGGTCGCTGATGGGGCTGGAGATTCCCGAGCCGATCATCACCGACGCCTGCCGTGAACTGAACTTCACCAACGAGATTGGCTACGGCGGCTCCATCCGGTTGCTTAAAAATATCATCGGACTTTGGCTTGTGCAGGAATGCCGTCGTGCCTGGGCCGCGCAGGGTAACGAGTACAGCTACGCCGATTTGGCTGAGCAAGCCGACGCCGCCGAGCCGTATGTCTCCGTGCTCAACCCGTCCGACCCCCGCTTCCTCGCGCCGGATGACATGCCGCAACGCATCGCCGACACTTGCCGCGAAACTGGCCAACCAATCCCCTGGACGCCCGGGGCTGTAGTGCGCTGCGCGCTGGAAAGCCTCTCGCTGCTTTACGCGCGCACCCTCCGTGAGTCCGAGAAACTCGTTGGCTGGCGGGCCAACACGGTGCACGTCGTTGGCGGAGGCAGCCGCAACGAATTACTCAACCAGTTGACCGCGGATGCTGCGAACATCCGGGTTGTCGCCGGCCCGGCCGAGGCCACCGCTTCCGGCAACATCCTCGTGCAGGCAATCGCCGCCGGGGCCGTCAAGGATCTCGCCGAGGCTCGGAAAATCGTCCGCAATTCATTCGACACCAAAACCTTTGAACCGAACCCGTCTGAAGCCATCGAGGCGGCCCGAACCCGTTTCAACCAACTCTGAACCGATGCCAGACGATTCACTTCACCACTATCTCAGCCAGCAAGGCGCGCAGTTTGGCGGCGTCGCGGGCGAACAGGTCGCTCAAAACTACGGCGACACGAACGCCGAACACTTGGCGCTGATCGAGTCTGTCGCACTCGTCGATCTTTCCTTTCGCGGTTGTCTCGCCGTGCTGGGCGATGACCGAGTGAAGTTCATCAACGGTCAGGTCACCAATGAGGTCGCGGGGCTAAAGTCGGGCCAGGGCTGCTACGCCGCGCTCGTCAATGCCAAGGCCAAGATGCAGGCCGACCTGCACGTGTACCGGCTTGACGACGAGTTGATCCTCGACTTCGAGCCGGGCCTGCTGGATGCCGTGACCGAGCGACTCGAGAGCCACGTCGTCGCCGACCAAGTCGAACTCATCGACGCCTCGCC
>JABGZB010000227.1 GCA_018674955.1 Verrucomicrobiota bacterium
CAGCAGCACCTATTCGTACGCGTCCTTGATGGCAATATTAAACGGTATTTGGGAAGGTGGCGACTCGGGCGAACTCACGCTACCGAGCAATCCGCTGACACTGGGCCTGTTCGTCATCGCGCTCAAGGCTACGAACTACCCGTTTCTTCAGGCACTCAGCGATGAGTCGCAACAAACCGCGCATCTCGTGTTGCGCACGACCGACCTGCCCAGCGCGGAGTTCATCCGCCTGCTGGAATCTGTCGAGCAGTTTGCCAACAAAACGATGCCGAAAGATGTCACGATTTCCGCCGATGCCGGACTGCACACCATCCTCCAAGCCGACCGGGAAATTGTTCAGGCACAACTCAACAGCCTTGGCATCACGCTCGTCATGATGATGGCAGCGATGATGCTGTTGTGGCGCTCGGTGAAGTTGGCAATGACCGCGCTGGGCATCACCTTGGTGCCGTTGGCTGTGCTGGCGATACTGGCGGCGTTTAATGAAGTACCGCTGAACTCAATCACCGTGATGGTTGCTGCGCTCGTCCTTGGCATCGGCATCGATGACGCCGTTCACCTCGTGACCCACTGGGTGCAACTCCGAAAACAAGGGGTCGAGCCGAACACCGCCATGGGCAAATCACTCGACGCAAAGGGGCCAGCCATCCTGTGCACCAGCCTGATTCTGATCGGCTTTTCCGTGGCGCTGGTTTGGGTGAGTTTCCCGCCGGTACAGGACTTTGGCTGGCTCTCAGCTGCCGCCTACGGAGCCGCCTTGTTGGCCGTGCTCTGGGGGCTTCCGTCGCTGTTGGCACCCCGGAAGTAACTCAATCCGCCTGAGTCTTCACCCAGTCAACAACCTGGGCAATCATCACCGGGAGCGCCTCGTCGCTAAACACGTGGTTGGCCCCGACGATCTCGAAAAACTCCGGCGAGTTCGTGGCCTTGGCGATAATATCGTGTGTGTCACCGATCGGCACCACGTCATCTTCCGTGCCATGCACCAGCAGCCACGGTACACTGATTTTCGCCCCAAGATCGACCACTGAGTGGATCGCCGCCATGTCATTCATAAATGTGCTGGAGAGCGGACAGCTTTCCTCCTCCCACATGCAGCCGGCGTCCGGCGTCTCCTCGCCGAACTCGCGCCGGGCAAACTCCTCCGTATGGACCATGCCGGCGAGCGATACCAACGCGTCAATGCGTGAGTCGCTACTGGCTCGCCTAACGCCGACTGCGCCGCCCATGCTGTGGCCTATGTAGCAAATCTTCCGGTCTCCCATCGCATCGATGACGCTGCCCAAGTCATCCGTCTCCTTTGAAATGGTGCAGTCTGCAAACGTCCCACCGGAGTCGCCGTTGCCAGCGAACGACATGCAGAGCGTCGGGATGCCGGCAACACTCAATCCCTCCGCTAATGCGACGACAAATGGCCGATCCTTGTTGCCGGTGACGCCGTGGCCGATGATGACAATGAAGTTCGAACGCGAGTCGCCTGGTTGCAAAGAATAGTCGAGTCGTTCGCCGTGTTGATTTTGGATTTCGCCAAACATGTGGGAGGGAGATACCAAGCTCCCAAGCGCTTGTCGAGGCTCGCTTGGCTTGGCAGAATCCGCGCTGTGAAATTCGAAGATAAAAGAACCCGTTATGTGCTGGGGATCGATTTTGGGACACTATCCGGCCGAGCGCTGATGGTGAATGCCGACACCGGCGAGGAAGTGGCGTGGGCTGATCACAATTATAAAAACGCCGTGATCGAGGAGTCGCTGCCCGGCAGCAAAAAACGCCTCAAGCCCCTCACAGCGCTACAGGATCCGGCGGACTACATCGAAGTCTTGAAAAAAGCCGTGCCGCGAGTACTGCGCTTGGCCAAGGCCAAGCCGGAACAGGTGCTCGGCATCGGGATTGATTTCACCAGTTGCACCATGCTGCCGACGCTGACCGACGGCACGCCGCTTTGCTCACTTAGAAAATGGCGCAACAATCCGCACGCCTGGGTGAAACTGTGGAAGCATCACGCCGCCCAGCCGGAAGCCAACCGCATCAACGAGGTCGGTTCACGGCGAAAGGAGGATTTCATCACCGCTTATGGCGGCAAATACTCAAGCGAGTGGTTTTTTGCCAAGATGCTGGAGACCGTCCGGGAAGCGCCCAGAGTTTACGCTGCCGCCGAGCGATTCGTCGAGGCCGGCGATTGGCTGGTGTGGCAACTTACCGGCGAGGAAAAACGTTGCCTTTCCGCTGCCGGCTTCAAGGCCATGCGCGTGTCCCGGGCCAAGCGCGGCCGATGGGCCTACCCCGACAAGGCATTTTTCAAGTCGTTGGATGCCAGGATGGCCAACGTCGTCGCAGAAAAGTTGGACAGCGAGATTATTGAACTAGGCGACAACGCCGGTGGGTTAACTCCAAAAATGGCAAAGGCGATGGGACTTGCCGCCGGCACCCCGATCGCCGCAGCCAACATCGACGCCCACGCCGCCGTGCCTGCCTGCACGGTCACCGATGCCGGTAAACTCGTTATGATCATGGGCACCAGCACCTGCCATCTGCTCGCCGCCAAGCGCGAAAAACCGGTGGAGGGCATTTGCGGCGTGGTGCAGGACGGCGTGATTCCCGGTTACTGGGGCTACGAGGCGGGCCAGTCCGGCGTAGGCGATGTCTTCGCCTGGTACGTGCAAAACGGCATCCCGGCGGAGCTTGGCCAAGCCGCAAAGAAAGCCAAACAGGACATTTACCAATACCTTGAGACACAGGCGACTAGGCTCAAACCGGCTGAGAGCGGACTGCTCGCGCTGGATTGGTGGAACGGAAACCGCTCGGTACTGGTCGATACCGACTTGAGTGGTTTGTTGGTGGGACAAACCCTGGCCACCCGTCCGCATGAGATTTACCGGGCATTGCTCGAGGCAACGGCGTTCGGGACGCGACAGATCATCGAGGCTTTTACATCGCAGGGAGTGGCCATCAATGAACTTTATGCCTGTGGCGGGTTGGCAGTAAAGAATCCACTGATGCTCCAGATTTATTCCGACGTCACCGGGAGGCCAATCAGAATTGCTGCCAGTGAGCAGGCCAGCGCCTTAGGGGCTGCGATGTACGGGGCGGTGGCAGCCGGTGTTTACAGTGACATTGGCCAAGCAGCCAAAAAAATGGCGCGAGTGCGGCGTAAAATCTACAAACCAAACACCAGACGCAACAAAACCTACGATCTACTTTACCGAGAATACAACAGGCTGCACGACCAGTTTGGCCGAGATCCAAACAGCAGCATGAAGGTGCTCAAAAAACTGCGAAACCAAGCACTTGGCCATTAAAGCAAATATATCGCTAGGGGAAATGAGTCGGTTCGACGCGGTAATTTTCGACATGGACGGCGTGATCGTCGACAGCGAGCCGATTCATGAAATGTTATTTTTGGAAATCTGGAATAAGATGGGATACGGAGAAACCCATGGAATCCACTTTCAGGATTTTTATGGCCAATCAGACCGGGCAGTTTGGCAGGCATTCATCAAAAAACACCAGCCTGCACAATCCATCGGAGATTTAACCAGACTCAAGGAAGATCGGCTGATTCAACTTCTTCGCGACAAACAACCGATCTTCGACGAGGTCCCGAATCTGGTGCGACAATTGGCAAAGCAACTCCCACTTGCCGTTGCCTCAGGTTCTGTTCATCGAATTATTGACGAAGTCCTGGCAATGCGAGACTTGCGCCGTTATTTCCGGTGCACTGCAAGTTCACAGGATGTGGAAAAGCCCAAGCCTGCCCCAGATACTTTCCTCCTGGCGGCAAGGCGCCTAGGTGTGATGCCTAAAAAGTGCTGTGTGATCGAAGATACCGTTTCCGGAGTTCTGGCCGGCAAGGCGGCTGGAATGACGGTTTTGGCTATCACAAATACGTTCAAGACAAATGCACTAGAGCAAGCGGGCGCGGATCAGGTATTTCAAACTTATGAGGACATTGGAGGTTTCTTTGAAATCAGCTAGGAAAATCCAGGAAACCTAAAACTCTCGAATCGAATCCAAACATTCCTCTTGAGACCTCCCCCATTCGGAATAAGCCAAGGGGAATATTCGCATCCCGGCACGCTTTAACATTTTATATCGCTCCAAGCTAAACGCATCCTCGAATCGACCAGGAAAACCGATTAAATCGATCCCCAACGTTCTCCCTTTTTTCTGAATTACAAAATCCATTTCCAAACCGGCCACATCAAACGACGGCCACACCTTATATCCCGCCTTATTTAACGCATCGTGCACAGGGTGAGCAGAATCGGGGAGTTGTGATAATTGCCCACAGGTCGGTTCCTGATAATAACCCCGCAAGTACAACAAATAAGAAGCTAGCAAGGAATTTTTATTTAAATCGCTCTCTCTAATGGAAAGAAAGACGACCTGCTCCACTCTAGCTCTAGTAACCATGACATTGAAGACATCTGATTGGTTCATATACCGAAACGCAGTAGCGGACGATTTCTCATCCAACACAAACGAAAGGCACATGATATCGCGTTCTTCTCCTTGGAATGAATAAGGCGTACCAACCAAGATTTTGTGTTTTTGGATTGCCTCAATGGGTATTTCACGAAGAATCAACTCTCCGAGATAATCAGCCTGATGCCTAAACGGTGTGGTTACGCCAATACTTTGCGAGTACTCGGGATCTAAGTGACTTTGAGACTCAACTGTATCCAGAATCAATTTTAATAGTTTCTCAGATTCATTTCTGTTGATGCCATTTTTTTCACGAACACCATTACACTGTATCACTTGGATATTTCGGAATTGGATCAATTCCGGATTTTGCGTCATAATACGAAGTGAAGCGTTGTAAAAATACCGATTGCTGAATTGAATGATATCGGGACGGCTCCGGTAATGCTCATCCAAGAATTGGACTCGTTTTTGTTCCGTTATCGTTTCCTCTGCAAGATCAAGAATACTCTTTGAGCGGTAGTCCAGTTGATCTGCAACTTCCTCACTCAGTCCTTCTTTCGAGGCCAGTATGGTTTGCTTGCTTCTAGCAAGAAAAGAGACATGTCGCAGTTGCTTTGGATCTCCGACAATAGCTACCCGCTTGGCCCGTTGCAGGATAGGCAGACAACTCGCAATATCACATTGAGTTGCTTCATCTATTATTGCCAAATCGAACATTTCCGGGATCAGCGGCATATTGTCGTGAATATCCGAATTCTTAGACATCCAAACAGGAAATGTTTTCAAGATCATCCCAATATCCAGTTTTGAAAGTATATCGCGCTGTTTTGCCCCTGTCCTAGCTCTGAGGGATTTAAGAAAATCTATCAATGTTTTTCGATTAGTCGCAAGCACCTCATGAATCCTCGCGTCTTTTCTTATTCCAATTCGTTTGATTACATCCTGATTCCTGTGTTCTATCCGCTGTTCGATCAATTTGATTAATGTGCCAAACGATTCTTCCCTGGAATTAATTTTTCGCTGAAGGAAAAACAGTCTGATCTTGCTAATCAGTTGAAATCCTCCTTTAGACAATTTTTTGAGGATCTTGGCGTACTCTTTCTCCTCTTCAGATCGTTTGTTAAAAACGGATTCGGATGCTTGGAGGTTTCTCTCAATGCTTTCAATGGAGTGAGTTAGTTCGATTATCTGCTTTTCACCGTAGCCTTGCAATGTAGCCGCTTTCTTCCTGCCTCGCATACCGCTCAAAATTGCTTGCAACTTAGTTTTCAATTCTGACAAATATTTCTTTCTCCCTCCTCGAACAACGCTCGATTTATCAACAGAGAGTGTTTCAATTTTTTGTCCAATTACATCCACCGCATGATCTTTTCTTGAAGCTATCAAAACAGATTGTCCTCTTGCCATATGCTCCAACGCCATACATGCAATAGTGTACGATTTTCCTGTTCCGGGAGGTCCAATCACCAATGTAACTGGGTTTTGAGCACAGGATCTTAAAATGTTGCTTTGGGGAACACTCAAAACTGCTGGTATTTTTTCCAACTTTGTTTTCGTTTCGCTCGTACGGTCATTTAGCCCTGTCACACTCAAAAGCTCGCAAATTGGTCTGGAAAAATTATTTACTTCAGACATGGCGGCTAGTTCTTCCAAAATACCACGACGCTCGATCGATCGCTTGATTAAAGAAACGCAAGCGGCGGGTAATAACTTTAAACCCTCGTTAACGGCTTGCTTTCGCAAATCTGTTGACCCTACCGCATCTGGGAAGAAAATCATTTGTGACGTATCGATATCACTGGCAAAATGTTTGAAGGAATCAACTATTGCAGCAATTCCCTCCGGCCTGAAAAGACCATCTGCCACCGCTTCAAAGATTTGCTCATGTAGAAGTGAACCTTTTTCATCATCTACAATGATTCTCTTAATCAACCCATAGTTAATTCTGAAGTTTGTTGCATCGAAAGATAGAAACGGAAAATCAGAAATCTTTTGAATTTTGGCAGGGAACACCACTAACGGCGAAACGGTTTTTTCACCTGTTTCTGGGTTTTTCCCCACTACAAATACCGATGTATAAACGAGTTCTTTCTCACGCTCATAAATAATTGCAGCCTCATGTGCTGCACTTCCTGCATCTTTATCCAATGGGATTTGGTGGTCACCCTCGAACGCCAACTCATTCTTACCTTCAATGAATATCCGATGTTCAACTGAGCGTGAGAATACATTCAGTATTTCGACCCCACTACTGTCGGAAGAATAACATTCCCTCAGATAACGTATCTTTTGTCTTACATTAGTCACTGTCAGAAGTGTTCAGGTAAGAGAATTCAAGAGACCAAATTAGGGCAAAAAAAAGCCGCCCTTGCGGGCGGCTTAATGAGAACACACCAACTAATTATTTGCGACGGCGAACAAAGAATGCTGCCAGTCCCAAAACAGCCAACGCGATGGTGCCCGGCTCGGGAATCACCGTGAGGCTGAAAGCTTCCAAACCAGCCAAGTCAGCCGGCAAACCCGGGGGGCTCGCAGCAGAATTGCCAGGGGTTAGGCTCAACACATTGGACATGCCTGTTTCTGTTGCGGCGTCAAACGAGTCAGCACCTTTCCAAGCTACCACCTGAAAGAAACCGGCTACCGTGCCGCTTAATCCAGAATCAACAACACCGCCCTTGAAGAAACCGGCCTTGGTGCCTGAATAAAAGGCAACAGGGCTACCAACTGCGGCCAAGTTGTCGGCAGTCGTGCCTGCATACAACTGAGCAAAACCACCTTCGAGGTTAGCGCCAGATGCATCAGTAATGATCTTCTTGCTGGGTTTCATGTTGGTGAAGTTGATTGTACCCTGCGCGAATGCGGAGGTAGCGATCACCGTGCATGCCAATAATAGTACTAGTTTTTTCATTTTTTCTCTTGGTTTGGTTAGTGTACCAGAAATTACTTAATGATTATTCGGAAGTGCTGAATGAACGAGTCCAGTTTGTGGCGCTCTCACGGAGAACCCAGAAACCTTCGGCAACGCCCACAACAGGGCCAGCGCCGTCATCGGTATCCCACTCTTCGAAGTCCGTATCGTAGGCGCTGATGCTGTAACCGGCTGCGCCGAACTGATAGACCGTCACAGCCTCGTCAGTTGGGAAGCCCAGATCAGAATCCAGTTTGCCTTCCTGCGGAACCTGGGAGCTGCGAATGGAGAAACCCTTGGGCAGCGCATTGCTGAGATCACCCTGAGGAACTTCTCCCACAAATGTGATATTCGCGGCTGCGTCACCACTGTTCAAGACGAAGAAACCTTCACCCGGAGCAACGACTGCATCACCATCATCCCACTCTTCAAAATCTGCGTCGTAGGAGTTAATGCCAAAACCAGCGTCACCAAAGCTGTATACGGTCAGCGCGCCAGGGGCGGCACCAAAAACGTCTGAAACTTTGTTTCCACCGTTATTAAGGGGATTTGCAACGATCGAGAAACCTTTTGGAATGCTCTTGTTGACGTATCCCACCGCATTGACAGAATAAACTTGAGCCGAAGCTCCAGCGATTCCCAATGCGCCGACAAATGCTGTTAGTATTAGTGCTTTAGTTCTCATTTTATTTGGAATGTTTTCCGTATGCGCAGCGAACTTGGCAGAAGTGTTGCGGGGCGTCAACCCCTTTTTGTAACTTTTTTTTTAATTATTTTGAACACTCCCGCCGAGCGGCTGTCAGGGAATGTTTTGCCCTAAAGGGGGGGTGATGGCAACTTATTTTTTGATTTTCACCTTCTTTTTTTTGCTATTTTTTCGATCTCGCCTGCCAAATTGATGTCTTTTTCGGTCACTTTGCCCCCGGCATCGTGGGTGCAAAGGCGAATGGCGACGGTGCTGTACACGTTGGACAACTCCGGATGGTGATTGACCCGCTCGCAAGCGAAGGCCATTTCAGTAATAAAGCCGATGGCTTCGGTGAAGCTGCCAAGCCGGTAGGTTTTGCTGATCGCGTCATCGGCAAATGCCCAACCGGGGAGGCTGGCCAGTGCCTCTTGGATTTGGTTTTCGGTGAGTGGTACGCTCATACTTTCAAGTAACTGGCGGAGTGTCCACATATTGTGGGTTAATTTCAATACCCGATAAAGCCTCGGGCAGGCCAAGCGGCATTGACTTTCGCTTGGCCAAGCGGCAAAGGTGTCCGGCGTTTCGATTGGCCAAGGGCTTGGCCGGCGTGACCCAAAACATTTCCCAGCAATGACAAATCGAATCCTCACTGGTGGCGCGCTTGGCTTGTTGGTCGGCGTTCTGGCCGGTTGCGGCCCCGGCAACAAGCCGGTCGATCAAGGCACACCTAACAAGGTGTTGAACATTACGGTTGGCACCGAGCCGGAGGACATCGATCCGCACGTGGTCACCGGCGTGCCGGAGCATCACATCATCGTTGCATTGACGGAGGGGTTGGTCGCGGAAGACCCGGTTGATCTTCATCCGGTGCCGGGCACGGCGGAGAGGTGGGAGGCTTCCGATGACGGCACGGTGTACACGTTTCACCTGCGAGGCAACGCCAAGTGGACGAACGGTGACCCGGTCACGGCGGATGACTTTGTGCAGTCGTTCAAGCGCATTCTCACGCCGGCGCTGGCATCCAAGTATTCCTACATGTTGTTCGTGATGAAAGGTGCTGAGGATTACAGCCTGGGCAAGCTCAAGGACTTCTCGGAGGTCGGCGTTAAGGCGATCGACGAGCGGACGCTGGAGATCACGCTCAACTCCCCCACTCCCTACTTTCTTTCACTGATCAATCATTATACTTGGTTTCCGGTGCACATTGCGACGGTTGCGAAACACGATGGACTGACCCGTCGCGGCAGCGGCTGGACCAAGCCGGAGAATTTCGTCAGCAATGGCGCCTTCAAGCTGAAATCATGGAAGCTTGGCCGGAAGATTGTCGTGGAGAAGAACCCCGATTACTGGGACGCAGCGACGACCAAGCTGGACGAGATCCACTTTTATCCCATCGAGCTGGAGACCACACAGGAAAACGCCTTTCGCGGCGGGCAACTGCACAACATCTACAACCTGCACATCGACAAGATCGCTACTTACAAGAAGGAACACCCCGACGAACTGCGCATCAAGCCGCACTTGGCCTCCTACTTTTACCGGTTCAACGTCACGAAGAAACCGTGTGATGACGTACGCGTTCGCAAGGCCCTGGCTATGGCGCTTGATCGTGGCAGCATCACGAAAAACGTGACCAAGGGCGAACAGATGCCGGCGTTGTTTTACACCCCGCCAGGCGTTGCTGGCTACACGGCACGGGCACGGATCGAGGAAAACGTAGAGAAAGCCAGGCAACTGCTCGCCGAGGCCGGCTATCCCGACGGCAAGGGCTTTCCTTCACTCGAACTCCTTTACAACACCACCGAAGGGCACCGCATCATCGCCGAGGCCATTCAGCAGATGTGGAAGAAAAATCTGAACATCGACATCACACTGCAAAACCAGGAATGGAAGGTGTATCTCGATCGCCAACGTGAAATGGACTACCAGATCAGCCGCGCCGGATGGACCGGCGACTACCCCGACCCGAACACCTTTCTCGACATGTGGACCTCGTGGAGCCAGCAAAACCAAACCGGCTGGGCCAGGGACGATTATGACGCACTGATCCGCAAGGCAGCTGTCACGCAGGATCCAGAAGCCCGACTGGAGTTGTTCCAACAAGCGGAGGAAATCCTGATGGACGAGGTGCCGATCCTGCCGATCTATATTTACACCCGCGTGTACGCGCTGAATCCTGCCGTCAAAAACTGGCACGCGAACGTGCTCGACCACCATCCGTGGAAACATCTTGACCTCGAGGTGAAGGCCGACGAGTAACGCCGACACCCACCCGCCTGGCCAAGCGCTGACCTGATGCTCAAGTTCATCCTCCGCCGTGTACTGGAAACCATCCCGGTATTGCTCTGTGTGGCCGCGATGACGTTTTTCATGTGCCGCCTGGCCCCGGGCGGGCCGTTCGACGAGGACAAACAGGTGACCGCCGAGGTGCGCGAACTGTTGAACAAGCAGTTCAACCTCGACCAACCACTGCACAAGCAATTCATCCAGTACATCACCCACCTGCCCACCCTGCAGTCGTTCAAGTACCCGAACCGCACCGTCGGCGAGATCATCAGCCAAAAATTCCCTGTATCTGCCAAGCTCGGCTTTTTCGCAATGTGCATTGCGCTTGGTTTGGGTATTTTATTCGGAGTCATCGCCTCGCTGCGCCCCAACACCTACATCGACTACATCCCCTCGTCACTGGCAATGATCGGCATTTGCCTGCCGACATTCGTAATGGGGCCGCTGCTCATGCTGGTTTTCTCGCTGAAGCTCGGATGGTTCCCGGCCACCGGCTGGGGCGGGTTCAGTGGCGACCAGTTTTTTGCCAGCGACATGGTGCTGCCGTCGGTAACGCTTGGGTTCTTTTACGCGGCGTACATTTCGCGGCTCACGCGTGGCGGCATGCTTGATATCCTCACGCAGGATTACATCCGCACGGCCAAGGCCAAGGGCGCCTCCGGCCTTCGGGTCATCGTCAAACACTCACTTCGCGGCGGACTGCTGCCGGTGATCAGTTTCATGGGGCCAGCTGTTGCGGGTCTGATCGCCGGATCATTCGTAATCGAAACCATTTTTGCCATCCCCGGCCTTGGCCAAGACTTCGTCAAGAGCGCGTTCAATCGCGACTACACGCTCGTGCTCGGCGTGGTGATGTTTTACGCGACGCTGATCATCCTGCTCAACCTGATCGTCGACATCCTGCAGGTCACCCTTAACCCGAAACTCAAGTTCGACTAGCCGATGAACGATACCCCCACCAGGCCAGACGCTCCCGACACCGCCGAGAAAGGTGAGTCGCTGTGGGTCGGGGCGTGGTATCGACTGCGCAAAAACAAGATGGCCCTAGCCGGCGGGGTATTCATCCTGCTGCTCGCCGGCCTGTCGTTCATCGGGCCGTTTTTTCTCGAAGGCGATTATTACACGAACACGGTGCTTGAGGATAAACTGACAGCGCCCGATGCAGAGTACACACTTGGCACTGACCACCTTGGACGCGACCAACTTGGCCGCATCATCAAGGGCGGCCAAATCTCGCTGTTGGTCGGCCTGGTCGCCACCTTTGTCTCCCTCACCATCGGTATCGGCTACGGCACCATCTCCGGTTACTTCGGTGGTAAGATCGACAGCGTGATGATGCGCATCGTGGACATCCTCTACTCGCTGCCGTTCGTCATCTTCGTGATTCTGCTCATGGTGTTCGCGAAAGACCTCGGCGACTCGATCGACGAGTGGTTCCGGGCGCGCGGCTCCGAATTCTCCATCTCCGGCCAGTGGAACATGCTGCTGCTCTTTGTCGCCATCGGTGCGGTGGAGTGGTTGACCATGGCTCGCATCGTCCGAGGCCAGGTGATGAGTTTGCGGCGCCAGGAATTCATCGAGGCATGCATCTCGCTTGGTCTGCCGACGCACCGCATCCTTTTCCGTCACATGGTGCCCAACATCCTTGGCCCGGTGATCGTTTACACGACACTGACCATCCCGGCAGTGATGCTGCTCGAGGCGTTCCTCAGTTTCCTCGGGCTGGGCGTTCAGCCGCCGACCCCGTCTTGGGGCCTCCTCATCAAGGACGGAGCCGACCGGATGCGTGAAGCTTGGTGGATGCTCGTTTTCCCCGGCGCCCTGTTTGCAATAACGCTCTTTTCGTTCAACTTCGTCGGCGACGGCCTCCGCGACGCCCTCGACCCCAAGACCTCAAAAGATTGAACCACTGAAAATGCCACTGCTCGACGTCAACGATCTTACGACCTACTTCCACACACGCAACGGCGTGGTGCGGGCGGTGGACGGCGTGTCGTTCCAGCTTGAGAAGGGCGAGACGCTGGGCATCGTCGGCGAGTCCGGTTCGGGCAAGTCGGTCACCTGCATGTCGATGCTCGGCCTCATCCCGCAGCCCCCGGGCCGCATCGAAAAAGGCACCGCCCACTTCGACGGCACCGACTTGCTCCACTGTTCGCAGAAGGAACTGCAAACGATCCGGGGCAGGCGCATCGCGATGATTTTCCAGGATCCGATGACGTCGTTGAATCCGTATTTGCGCATTGAGGACCAGCTCATCGAGCCTCTGCTCATTCACGAATTGGCCGACAAACAGTCTGCCCGCCAACAGGCACTTGCAATGCTCGACGCGGTGGGCATTCAGGATGCCGCCAGCCGAATCCGCGGCTATCCCCACGAGTTCTCCGGCGGGATGCGCCAGCGCGTGATGATCGCCATGGCCCTGATAACCAAGCCGGATGTCCTGATTGCTGACGAGCCGACCACCGCGCTGGACGTCACCGTGCAGGCGCAGATTTTGGAACTGATCAAAAAGGAACAGCAGGAGCTCGGCACCGCGGTGATTTTGATTACTCACGACTTGGGTGTTGTCTCCGGTTTCTGTGACCGCATCAACGTCATGTACGGCGGCAAGATCGTCGAGTCCGGCCCAACCAAAGAAATCTTTTATAACCCGCAACACCCGTACAATCGCGCCCTGCAAAACTCCATTCCCGCGCTGCAGGCCAAAGGTAAGGAGCTCTACACCATTCCTGGCATGCCTCCGGACATGTCCAAGCCAAGCGCCGGATGCTCGTTCGCACCGCGGTGCGAACACGCCACCGACCTCTGCACCAGCAAGCCACCCGAACTGCAGGACATTGGGAAGGCGCACACCACCGCTTGCCTGCGTGTGCAGGGCGAAAACCTCAAGCCGTAACCGATGAGCGACGCCTACCTCCAGATTAACAACTTGAAGACCCACTTCCCGGTGGAGAAAGGGATTCTGTTCCGCAAGGTCACCGGCACGGTCAAGGCGGTCGACGGCGTATCGCTGAGCTTGGCCAAGGGCGAGGTGCTTGGCCTCGTCGGAGAGTCCGGCTGCGGTAAGTCCACCCTGGGCCGCACCGTCCTGCAACTCATCAAGCCCACCGAAGGCACCGTCACTCTCGGCAACCGAACCCTCACCGATTTGGACGGGAAGAAACTGCGATCCGCGCGCGCCGATTTCCAGATGATTTTCCAGGATCCGTATGCCTCGCTCAACCCGCGCATGACGGTGTACTCGATGCTCGCCGAGGCGATCCAGGCTCATCGCAAAGTGCCCAAGGCCGACCTGGCCAAGGCGGTCGGCGCGTTGATGGAAAAAGTCGGCCTGGCTGCGCGCTTCATGCGCAAATATCCGCACGAATTTTCCGGTGGCCAACGCCAGCGCATCGCCATCGCCCG
>JABGZB010000228.1 GCA_018674955.1 Verrucomicrobiota bacterium
GGCATACGTGAAATACATCGCGCCCGGCACGCCGTAACTTAGCCCCTGTCCGCCGGCCCCGTCGGTGACAAAAGATTGGCCGAACGTATCGTAATGGTGTCCCCACGGGTTGCAGAAGCCGCGCAGGAAAATCTCAGCCTTGAGTGTCTCGGGCCGCAGTCGCCACACGCCCCCACTCTCAAGGCGCAACACCTCGTGCGGCGTCTCCATGTGCGTCCGGATGTAAATCGACTGGTTGAAGTACAGCCGCCCATCGAAGCCCCAACGCAGCGTGTGCAAAATGTGGTGCGTGTCCTCGGTGCCGAAACCGGACATCACCACGCGGGTCTTGTCAGCCTTGCCATCGCCATTCGTATCCCGCAGATGAAGCAGCTCGGTACTTTGAGCAACATAAACACCGCCGTCGCCCGGCTCGATGCCGGTCGGGATGAGCAGATTGTCGGCAAAGACGGTTGACTTATCAGCTTGGCCGTCGTTGTCGGTGTCCTCCAGCACAAGCACCTTGTCGGCCGCCATCTCGCCCGGTAAAATTTGAGGATACGCCTCGGAACTGGCCACCCACAGACGGCCCCTTGCGTCAAAGTTCATCTGGATTGGCTTCGCCAAGAGCGGGTTTTGCGCAAAGAGATTGATCTCGAGACCATCGCCCAGGTCGAACCCCGGCAATGGCTGCGGCTTGTACAGCTTGGCCTTGGCAACCGGCTCAGGTTTTTTTCCATCTTCGCTTGGCTTGATTTTTTCCCACTCTGCAGTGGGCAAAAGTTGAAACTTCCGGGAGACTGTTTTGCTCAACTCGAAAATCGCCTGCTCCTTCTGCCGAATCAACGGCTCGAAGCGGGCCACCTCCTGATAATTATTGCCCTGTTCATGTTTCCGGAACCCCCAAAGGTAGGCCTGATTTTGCGGCCTCGACCGGTGGAAAAATAACTCGTTCTTCTCAACAATCAGGCTGCGGAGTCTTTCGAACTGATCCACATCCGGACCACCATCGATGAACGCTCCCCCTGCCCACTCCTTAGAATCTCCTGTATGGATTTCAATGCCATCAGCGATGAGAGTAAAGGTGCCGTCCGGGGTGCCCATAAACTGAATACGCCCGATGGCTGTCCGCTGCATAAGTGCAGTGCCCTTCTTGGAATGCGAATAATATGGAGGCAACGCATCGAACCGCCCAGTCATCGTCACCCGGTCGTCAGCAATCTTGATGTCGCTTAACTTGATCCCGTACCCTCCCGACCGTTCGGTTGCGCTCGGAAGAATGCCAAACCGAAAATTGGATGGTGTTAAACTAAACGAGTATTCAGCGACTGCCCCCAACACCCAGTAACCGTAGTCGTTCAAATGAATGCCATCCGTTGTCATGTGGGTCGTTGTGTCTGCCCTTGAATTGCGCAGGTAACGGTAGAGATCCACAAACCAAGCATCATATTGCTTAGCCATGTCTCCGATCAATTCACGGTATTTTTCGAGTTTACTGTTATGCGCTTTCCCATCGGGCAGTTTACCTCCAAGATTCTCATGGGCAATCGGACTCATGAACACCAGGCGCAACGGGTTCTTTTTCCCCGCGCTGCTCTTGATGTGTTCCACCAGCCGCAGGTAGTCCGACTTGAACTTGTCGAGCGAACTGCCGTCGAGCGAACTGGCCATGCCGTATCCGATCACCGCCACCGTGGGCTTGATGTCGGCGATCTGTTTCTTCAACTGAACCCACCCCTCGTCGGCCGGCTCGTGACCGGCTTGCCTTGTCCCCAAGCCGTCACGGGCGATGCCCTCCGGCGTGTCGCCGCTCCAGCCGATATTGCGAAAATACAGTTTCTTGCCGCTGTTCCCCGCAGTTAACCGGGACTCGAGATAGCCGTGCTTCTGCATCTGCTCGATCAACCCGTCGCCGATCAACATGACCCGATCGCCGCCGATAAAAACAAGTTTCTCAGACTTGGGCCTAAACACCTTGAGCGCCGGCTTGGGGGGCAACTTGGGTTTCGCCGCCGTACCGGCCAAGGGGACGGGCTTGCTTGTCTGCTTAGGTTTCGGCTTGGGTGCCGGAGCCGTCAAGCGAACCGGCTTCGAGACATTTTGTTTTTTAGGCTGGAGCGGCTTTGGCGCTTGGCCAAACGCTTGGCCGGTAACGGCAATCGCGCATGCGAAAAGGATTAAACGGGATGACTTCATTTTGTTTTTTTATTTACGGACGACTATTTGCCGAGGATGGCAGCCTCGACGGCCTCGGCCATCAGCTTGGCCCCAGCGGCGTTCGGATGGATTTTATCGGGAAACATCTCCGGCTTGTCGCTCAGCACCGCGTATAAGTCGATGACCGGCAATCCTTTGCGCCTGGCCAAGGCCTGCACCTTGGGGATGACCCCCTCGACGACACTCTTCTCGCTTATGCCCCAGCGCGTTTGATAAACCGGTGCGGGCGAACACAGCCAAATCTTAGGCTTGGCCGGCAGCGCGGCGAAGTGGTCGATCATCGCCTCGTAGTCGGTAGTGTACTCTTCAGCGTGTTTCCAGTTTTGCGGCTTGGTGTCGTTGGTGCCCA
>JABGZB010000229.1 GCA_018674955.1 Verrucomicrobiota bacterium
CAACGAGCGCATTCGCACTTACAATTTTTCGCAAAATCGCGTGACCGATCACCGCATCGACCTCACGCTCTACAATCTACCGACGTTCATCGAGGGCGAAATCGAGGATGTCGTCTCGGCACTCCTCGCTAACGACCTCAAGGAACGCTTGTCCGCCCTCGAGTGACCTAAAAACTTTATGCAACCTGAAGGACTTATTTTTGACTGCGACGGAACAGTCGTCGACACCATGCCAATCCACTACGCGGCTTGGTGCTCCACCACGGCCAAGCATGGCCTCGTGTTCCCCGAGGATCGGTTTTACGCGCTTGGCGGCGTCTCGCCGTTCGAAGTGCTGCGAATGCTCTCCGAGGAGCAAGGCATCAAGATCGACGCCGAGGCGGTGACGTTCCAAAAGGAGGCCAAGTACATGGAGTTGATCGGCGACGCGGGAGAAATCCCCGAGGTCATGCAGATTGTCCGCGAGAGCCACGGTAAACTCCCGATGGCCATCGCCTCCGGCGGCACACACGAAACCGTCGAGGGCATCCTGCAACACTGCGGCATCCGGCACTACTTCGACGCCATCGTCACCAGCCAGGACGTCGTGAACCCCAAGCCGGCGCCGGATACATTTCTCGAGGCCGCGAGGAGGATCAATGTTGCACCGGAAAAGTGCAGAGCGTATGAAGACGCGGACATGGGCATCAAGTCGATTGTCGCCGCCGGCATGGAGCCGGTCGATGTCCGCGACATGCTCGCTGCGGCCAGTCGTTAACTAGCACTTGGCCAAGCGTCCCACTGACCAATGAAAGGACTCCCCGGCTTTCGCGATTTTTACCCGGAACCGATTCCCACTGCGGACTCGTGGAGCCTCGACCTGCGCCGGTACATCTTCGACACCTGGCGCGGCACCGCCGAGCGTTACGGCTTCCGCGAGTACGACGGCCCGCCGATCGAGGATCTGGAGCTTTACACCAAAAAGAGTGGCGACGAGATCGTCGGGCAACTATACAACTTCACCGACAAGGGCGAGCGCAACGTGTCGCTGCGCCCCGAGATGACCCCCACCCTCGCGCGGATGGCAGCCTCCCACACGCGCAACTACAAAAAGCCGCTCAAGTGGTTCTCCATCCCGCAACTCTTCCGCTACGAACGCCAACAAAAAGGCCGGCTGCGCGAGCACTTCCAGCTCAACGCCGACATCATCGGCGAGGAAAACTGGGCCGCCGACGCCGAGTTGATCGCGCTGCTCATCGACACCCTGCGTGACCTCAAGTTGACGAGCGACGACTTCGTCGTGCGCCTGAGCAGCCGCAGTGCTTGGCAGGGGTTTTTCGAGAACGGCGGCGGACAGGAAAAAGATGCTTACGCCTTTTACCAAATCGTCGACAAGCTCGACCGCGAAGACCCGGTCGTCTCCGGCAACAAGCTGGCCAAGCTTGGTTTCTCCCTCGAGCAGGTGAACGATTTCATCGAGAGCGGCCAACCGACCGACGAACTCGCCGCCATCATCGGCAACATCGAAGCGCGCGGCTTGGGTGACTTCATCAAAATTGACTACCGGATCATCCGCGGCTTGGCTTACTATACCGGTCCGGTTTACGAGGCGTTCGACAAACGGGGCAAATTCCGCGCCATCGCCGGCGGCGGCCGCTACGATCACCTGGTTAAGCTCGTCTCCGGCGGCAAAAGCGACCTGGCCGCGTTGGGCTTCGGCATGGGCGACGTAGTGCTGGCTGAGTTGCTGAAAGATCGCGACCTCGTGCCTCCGCTTGGCCAAGCGCTCGACGCCTTCGTGCAGATCGCCGACGAGTCGCTGCGCAACGCCTCGCTTGGCATCGTCCAACAACTTCGCCAAGCCGGCCTGGTCACCGAGTACCCACTGCTCAAAACCAAGCCGGACAAGCAACTCAAGCGCGCCCTTGAGCTGAACGCCAAATGGCTCGTCACCCTCGACAACCCAACCCAGGCCCGAGTCAAAAACCTCAAAACACGCGAGGAGCAAACATGCCTTTTTGATGAAGTTGCGAGGATAGCCAAAGCCAATACTAGACCTGCCACTCTATCATAATAAGGCTTTCTCCCAGTCAACCCAAAAGAGAAAAAGGCAAACAAAGGTAACAGCACGATCCTAGGCCCGGAATACGTCAGCTTGGTCATAGACTTGGCGGGTATCACTGGTGACTGCTGATGAAATAACCCTAAAGGAATTCGAAGGCATCGTCATTTCTCCTGGAGATTTCGTTCGATAAACGGACTGAAAACTCCTTGAATTCTTCTCTGGACATTTGCTTGAAAACGCCCATTATCATCCGCACCCACCACTACGCCGATGAATGCGAGAGAGATACTGAAGGATCGTCATGGGGTCGTTCGATCGATTCCGCCGGATGCAACGGTGTTCGAGGCCGTCCAGGCAATGGACAAATTCAAAGTGGGCGCCTTGATGGTGATTGATGACGGGAAGCTGCTAGGCATCATATCCGAGCGCGATTACACGCGAAAAGTTGCGCTGAAGGATCGTTCCTCAAAAACCACCAAGGTCTCGGAAATCATGACCCACAAGATCGCCCACGTGGAGCCAGAAGTCGGCATTGAAAAATGCATGGACATCATGTGCAAACGCCGAATCCGCCACCTGCCAGTGGTCGAGAAAGGCAAAGTGCTGGGGGTCATCTCCTCCACCGACCTGCTTCTCCTCACGGTTTCCGAGAAGGATCACATTATCGATCAACTCGAGCGCTACATCGCTCCCGGCTTTTGAGTTTCGGTGTAATCGATCGTCGATCTTAATAATAATTCATTCGAGAGCTCACCCTCATCCGGCCTTCTGCCACCTTCTCCCTGAGGGAGAACGTGGATAACTACCCCATAAGGGGTTCCTTAAAATTGGCGAGGGAACAGCCCTTGCGCTTGGCCTGCCGCTATTTGCTCCTCTTGGCTTTCGGCGACTTAGCAGACTTTTTTTTGGGTTCGGCCAAGGGCTCATACGGCGCGGTGAACGCCTCTTCGAAATCGAAGCCGCCGACAAAATCTTCGCGAGTGTCTTTTTCCGTCTTGGCCAGGAGATTATTCTCAACGAGGTTGAATACAATCTCGCCGAAATCGGTCGTGCCGAGAATGCCCCACTCATTGAGCAGCATCTTGGCCATCGGCCCATAGGTCTCGAGCGCGAACTGCCGCATGCCGTCGGTCAACTCCTGTCCGCTGACGTGCTGGGACTGCGTCGCGCCGGACATTCTGGTCATCTTATGCTGGGTGTAGTCGAGTCCCTCGCGCACGAAGTGATAAGCCTCGCGGAGGTATCGGTCGTCCTTTGCCAAAATCAGGTCCAGCACTTCATCGTAGTCAA
>JABGZB010000230.1 GCA_018674955.1 Verrucomicrobiota bacterium
CAGCCGCTTGTACAATCGTTTTATGACCTTTTCTGTTTTCTTGTTGTCGGCAAGGTCTTTCATCTCAAGCGGATCCCGCTTGATGTTGTACAAGCGGGCTTTGGAGATTTTCGGATAAAGGATGAGCTTCCAGTTGCCGACCGTGACCGAGCGCTGCAGGCCTAAGTACGCCCCGTAAACCGCCTTGACGCCCGACTCAGCGGTCTCGCCGCGCAGTAGCGGCAGCAGGCTTTGGAACTCGACCTGAGCCGGGCGCTTGGCCCCGGCGATGTCCAGCGATGTAGCCATCACGTCCTGCAGATAAATAGGCGCGTCGATCTTGTGGCTGGCCTTGATGCCTGGGCCGACAGCGATGAACGGCACGTGCGTACTGTGCTCGTATAGATTCTGTTTGCCGAACAACCCGTGATGCCCGACCGCCAGCCCGTGGTCGGCGGTGAAGAAAATATAGGTGTTCTCCGCCTGGCCGGACGCGTCGAGCGCGTCGAGGATGCGGCCGATCTGCGCATCCATGTGCTCGATGATTGCGTAGTATTCCTGGCGGTGAATTTTCACCGCGTGATGCGTGCGCGGGAACGGCCCGAGTTTCTCGTCGCGCAACTTGGCGCTGCAGCCGATGGCGTCCTTGTACGGGTATTCGTCGAGATAGTTTTCCGGAACCTGTATGCGGCTCAGCGGGTAGCGATCGACGTACTCCTTGGGTGCCTGGCGCGGGTCGTGCGGCGCGTTGAACGCGATGTACATGAAAAACGGCCGCTCATCTTTCTTGGCGGTGCCGATGTAGCCGACCGCGTCGTCCGCGACGACTTCGCTCCAGTGCTTGCCACCCTTCCAAAAGCCGTCGAACTTCACGTCGTAAGGGCTCCACGGATCCGGTTTGTCGGGGAGTGGTCGGTTATAGCCCTGTGGTGTTTGGTTCGGCATGCCGCCGCGAATATGTCGAGTGACTTGAAACGCCTTGTCGGCGGGAGCCTGGATGTGCCATTTGCCGGTGAAAAAAGTTTGGTACCCCGCGCGGCCCATGACCTGCGGCCAGAGATTGTTGAATTCCTGTTCACGGGAGGCCTTTTGTTCGTCGGTCGATTTTTTACCGCTACGCAAAGTTTGCGACGCCGTTTGCGCCCGCCAAATGTGCCGCCCGGTTATGAGCATGTGTCGGCTGGCCACGCAGACCGCGCCGCTCCACGAGCCCATGTTGTACGCGCGGGAGAATTGCGTGCCACGGCTCGCGAGTCGGTCGAGGTTCGGCGTGTCGATGTCGGTCAGTCCAAGCGAGCCGATTGTCTCGAAGCACTGGTCATCGGCGAAGAGGAACAGCACGTTCGGCTTGGCTTCAACCTGCGTCTGGTCAAGCGCAAGACAGACGGCGGCGACCGCTGCCAGGCGGCCTATAACTTGAATTATTATCTGCTTCATAAACTTTCCTTTTGCGTGATTAGTAGGGGACACGCATCGTAGGGCTTGGCCAAGCGGAGTCGAGCCAATAAACTGCGGTCCGACTTCGCCTCCCGTGCCGTGGAGACGGGGCAAGCATCCATCATGGCCTACGAATCATACGCGGAATTCCTGGAAGCCCTCGAGCAGGCGGGCGAGTTGACTCGCATCAGCCAGCCGCTGGCCACCGAACTAGAGATCACCGAGCTGGCCGACCGGGAGATGAAAAAGCCGGGCGGTGGCCAGGCGCTGCTCATCGAGCAACCCACCGTCAATGGGCAGATATCCCCGCACCCACTCGCCATCAACACGATGGGCTCGGCCAAGCGCATGTCCATGGCCCTCGGCGCCGAGAGCGTCGATGCCGCCGCCTCCGAGTTGGGTTCACTCATCCAAGCCAAGCCGCCCACCGGCATCCGCGAAACCATCGCGCTGCTTGGCCAAGCGCTGACCCTGCGCCACGCCAAGCCCAAGCGCGTCAAGATCGGCCCGTGCAAGGAAGTTGTTCATCGCTTCGACGCCCCGGCCCCGCGAACCGAGCCTTGGCCAAGCGCACCCGACGTCAACGACCCCTCGACTCTCGACCTTCAACCTTCGACGTTGCTTGACCTGCCGATCCTCAAGTGCTGGCCGCTCGACGGCGGGCGCTTTATCACGCTGCCCTGCGTCGTCACGCGCGACCCCGAGACCGGCGACCGCAACCTCGGCATGTATCGCATGCAGGTTTACGACGACTCGTCCGCCGGCATGCATTGGCAACTGCAAAAAGTCGCCGCGCGCCACGGACGCCGCTACTACGAAACCGGCGAGCGGATGCCGGTGGCAGTCTTCCTCGGCGGCGACCCGGTGTTTCCGTTTTGTGCCACCGCGCCGATGCCTGACGGGCTGGATGAATTCCTGCTCGCCGGCTACCTCCGCCGCAAGTCGGTCGAGATGGTGAAGTGCGAAACCAACGACCTCGAGGTTCCAGCCAACGCTGACATCGTGATCGAGGGCTACGTCGATCCCACTGAGCCGCTCCGTGACGAGGGGCCGTTCGGCGACCACACTGGCTACTACACGTTGCCCGAGCCGTACCCGGTGTTTCACATCACCGCCATCACCCACCGCAAACAGGCCGTTTACCCGGCGACGATCGTCGGCATCCCGCCGATGGAGGACTTTTACATGGGTAGCGCCAGCGTGAAGCTGTTCCTGCCGATCCTGCGGATGACCTTCCCGGAGATTGTGGACATCGCGCTGCCGGCCGAGGGCGTTTTTCACAACCTCGTCTTCGTGAGCATCAAAAAAACCTACCCGATGCAGGCCTACAAAATCATGAACGGCCTCTGGGGCATGGGCCAGATGATGTTCACCAAATACATCATCGTCGTCGACGCCGACGTGGACGTGCACAGCACCAGCGAAGTGCTCTTCAGCCTCTGCGCCTGCACCGACCCGCAACGCGACAGCATTTTCACAAAGGGCCCTGCCGACGTCCTCGACCACGCCACAACCGAGATGGCCGTCGGCACCAAGCTCGGCATCGATGCCACAAAGAAACTCCCCGCCGAAGGCCACCTCCGACAATGGCCCCCCCTCATCAAAATGGATGAATCCACCAAATTGAAGATTGACGATTATTTAAACAAACGAAAGTAACATCCAGATGTGTTGTCGGGTGGCACAGGGTTCCGGCAGGGACAAGGTCAAAAAGAAGATGAAGGCCAGGGGCGGTACGCCGACAATCACGCCCCGGCTGAACCTTGCACCGACACAGGATGCGCTCGTTGCCGTGCAAGCATCTGGCGATGTTCGACTGGAGGCGATGCGGTGGGGGTTGATCCCGCTTTGGGCAAGGGACAAGTCGATCGGGGCCAAGATGGCTAATGCGCGGGCGGAGACGATCGGCGAAAAGCCGAGCTTCCGGCAGCCGTTTCGGCGGCGGCGCTGCCTGTTGCCGGTGGATGGCTATTACGAGTGGGAATCGCGGCTAAGCGGCAAGCAGCCGGTTTACTACTCGATGCGCGATGGCGACCTGTTTTGCCTCGCAGGACTGTGGGAAACGTGGACGACACCGGAGCAAACCGACGAGCCGGAGTTGCCGGGCCTTGGCCAAGCGCAAGCCGTGACGCTGTGCACGTTCACCGTCATCACCACGACGCCCAATCGTTTGGCCAAGCGCGTGCACGACCGCATGCCGGTGATCGTTCATCCTGCCGACTACGGCAACTGGCTCTCGCCCGAAAGCAAAGCGGCTGATCTCAAGCGGTTGCTGCGGCCGTTCGACGACGAGCCGATGCAGGAGCACTATGTCACGCCGCTCATGAACAACCCCCGCTTCGAAGCTTCCAAGTGCATCGAGCCGATTATCAATTGATTTTAGTTGTAACTTTATCTCGAAAACAGGCATCTATTTTCCCCAGTTTTTTATGAAACGACTCATCCTATTCAAAACAGTTGGCGTAGTGTTTGCCGTGACGTTCACATTGCAGGCGCAGCCTTCGCGAGGTGGAGGACGAGGTCCGGGCGGAATGATTATTCCTGTTATGGCCGTTTTGGATGAAAACAAGGATGGGATAATCTCCATTGCAGAAATACAGAACGCCGAGAAAGCCCTGGCTACGCTCGACAAAAATGGTGATGGCAAAATCGACGGTAATGAACTACGCCCAAGTTTCGGCGGCCCCCGTGGTTTTGGCGGTCCGGGTGGTAGAAGCAGCAGCAAGGGCCGAGAGGGTCGGGGTGGTCGGGCCCTTGAGCGAGGCAATGAGCCCGAGATGGAGCGCATCCCGCCGGGGAAACTCGATTTTAAGGACGGTGTTGCCTCGATCCCGGATAGGGAAATGTTCGAAAAACTTTCCTATCAAGGTCCTGAAGTGATGGTCGATCAGCATCTCGCAGATTGGAAGTTCGTGAAGTTCCAGATCGAGGATGTAGGCAAGGGGGAGCCCGTGTTGTACTTCATCAACACCAAAACCCACCGGGGACATCCATTTTTCATGCGCCAGATCGGAATACAGCGTGGTGACGGCTCAATGCGTGGTGTGCTTGTTTATCGGCCGCTCAAAAAGTCGCCTAATGGCCAGCCGGGCATGTTCACTTTCGAGTATGAGCCGAATGATCGTTATCCATTCGAGCGCATCAAGCTCTCGTACGAAATGCTGACCAAACATATGCCTTACCTTAAAGGTAAACTTGGCTATTATCCGATGCCACGTGCCCGATCGGTCTACTTTGATGAAAAGGATATGTACGATGCGGCAGAATTCCCCGTGGTGCTCGACGAAGACCTCGAGAGCGACATAGGTTTCCTACCTTTGAACACAGAGGCGTCTTACGGGCGGTTGCGTCTCATTAAGACCGACGAATTGCCAACTTCACGAGACATCGTTATCTACAAGATATTGCCGAATGAAATGCCGCGAGTTGCTGGTGTGATCACTGCCATGCGACAAACGCCCCTATCGCACGTCAACCTGCGAGCGATTCAGGACAGTGTCCCGAACGCGTTCATTACCGGTGCAGCGGAAAACAAGGAAATCAACTCGCTGATTGGCAAATTTGTTTACTATAAGGTCACCACCAACGGCTACGAACTTCGTGAGGCCTCGGTCGACGAGGTGGACAAACATTTCGCTGCCATCCGCCCGGCCAAGGTGCAGACACCCAAGCGTGACCTGTCCGTTAAGGAGATCAAGCCACTTGACAAAATCGGCTTTGAAGACTCAGCAGCATTCGGCGTCAAGGCCACCAACCTCGCCACGCTGCACACGCTGGATTTCCCCGAGGGCACCGTGCCCAGCGGCCACGCCGTGCCGTTTCATTTTTACGATGCCTTCATGAAACACAATGGCTTGTACGACAAGGCCCGTGCAATGTTGGGCACCGAGTCGTTCAAGGAAAACCGCGATGAACAGATCAAAGATCTCAAGGCATTCCGTAAACTCGTCAAGTCCGGCAGCATGCCCGACTGGATGATGGGGGACTTGGCCAAGCTGCAGAAATCCTTCGCCAACGGCCAAGGGATTCGCTGCCGTTCAAGCACCAATAACGAAGATCTTCCCGACTTCAGCGGCGCCGGCCTGTACGACTCGTTTACTCACAAGTCGGACGAGGGCCACTTGGCCAAGACAATCAAGCAGGTGTTTGCCAGCCTGTGGAACTTCCGCGCTTTTGAGGAGCGTACGTTCTACCGGATCGACCACTTCACCACAGCCATTGGTGTGCTCGTTCACCTCAACTTTTCCGACGAACTGGCCAATGGTGTCGCGGTTACCGACGACATCCTGTACCAGACCAAGGGCAATTATTACCTCAATACCCAGGTTGGCGAGAATCTGGTGACCAATCCCGACGCTGATTCAATCCCTGAAGAACTTTTGTTGGATTGGTGGCGGCCAAGTGATTACAAGGTGATGCGCAAGTCCAATCAGTTAAAAGATGATAAGTTGATTATGACCGAGGGCCAACTCGAGCAGATGAACCGGTATTTAGGCAAGATCCATAGCAAGTTCAGTAAATTATACGGGACAAACTTGGAAGATATAAAATTTGCGATGGAAGTTGAGTTCAAGATTACCAGGGATGGAACTTTATCCATCAAGCAAGCTCGTCCGTGGGTGTACTAAAATTGTAACCCATCTTCAGGATGGATCGTATATTTGAAGCAGACCATTGATTTGGTGTTATGAAAAAGATGACATATAAACTAGTAATGGCTGTCACATGTTTTGGCATGATGGCAGGTGATGCAATCGCGCAGGAACGCGGTGGTCGCGAACGGGGTGAAG